>JANNYI010000149.1:0-3358 GCA_031410015.1 Betaproteobacteria bacterium
GGCGAAACCCGCTGCCTGCGCGCCGACATCGTCCAGGACATCGGCACGCCACTCAACCCGGCTATCGATCTTGGCCAGATCGGGCGCAGCCGATGCCGGAATCTCTCCACTCGCAATCAATCTCAAGACCTGCTGCGGCAGTCCCGTTAGAGTACGTCCGCACTTGGTTTGCGCCTCTTCGAGGACCTTCGGCTTGAGGGCGCGCGCAGACTAAACTGCAGCCCATGAAACGAAACGCGTGCCAGTTGGCCGTGATGCTTGTTCTGGCCATGACTGTCGCGTCGGCCCGCGCCGCGCATCCCTTTCTCACCGAGGATCCCGGCACGCAGGGCAAAGGGCGCGCCGAGCTTGAACTCGGTTTTGCGGCGGACCAGGGCGACCCGACGTTCGGCGGGCGCGGACTGTTGTTCAGTCCGCAAATTTCGTACGGCGTGGCGGAGAACGTCGACTTCATCGTCCAGGGGTTCTGGCAGTCGCAAACACCGGCGGGTGCGCCGACGGTGCGCGGCATCGGCAACACGCTGGTGGATTTCAAGTGGCGGTTCCACGAGTCGGACGGACCGCTGGCGCTGGCCGTTCGCGCGGGCATCGACCTGCCCACCGGTGACGAGGCCACCGGCATCGGTGGCGGCCAACTGGGGATGCACGTGCTGGGCATTGCCGGCTGGCAGTATCCGGACTTCAGCGTGTACGCCAATGCCGGTTACTTCCTTGTGCGCCAACCGGGCACCCGCCGCAACATCGGCTTCTTCTCGGTGGCCGTGTCGACCCCGGAGGACGCGCCGCTGCGCACGTTCATCGAGGTGGCGGCCTATTCCAACACCGATCCCGCCAGGACGCAGTGGCCGGCGCTGGCGCGCACGGGGATCATCTACAAGGTGACCGACGGATTGGACGTCGACCTTGGTGTGCAGTTTCGCCTCAACCCCAGCGCGACGCGGGTGTCATGGCTTGCAGGCGCGACGTGGCATTGGTGAACCGATGAGGTCCGTAGGCGAGGCTTCCGCCTCGCGTGATCCGACGTGACGCTTTCTCCCCGAGGCTGAAGCCTCGCCTACGGGCGTTGGCGTGATCGCTTCTTCCCGTCACCGCCTTGCGCGGGCGCGGCGGCCATGGGCGCCAGCGCCAGAAAGCGCCAGTCGGCGCGACTGACAGCATCGATCCACCAGGCCAGCGCATTGCCCGGACGCGCCGTCTTCCACGCGGCGCTCACGCGTGTCGGCTGGCGGGGCGTGTCGATTGCCTTGATCACCAGCCGGCCCGCTGCGACTTCGGGCGCCGCGATGGGCGCGGGCAGGAAGCCGCAGCCGAGGCCCGCCACCTGTGCCGCGAGCTTGGCATCGAGATCGGGCACCGTCAGCGTGTCCTGGCCGGCGAGCGTGCCCATGGAGCGTGGCGCCAGACGGCGCGACGTATCGGCGGCAACGATGCCACGATGCGCGGCGATCTCTGCTTCGGTGAGTGGGCCTGCGGCTGGCGCCAGCGGATGCGTGGGCGCGACGACGAAGACCATCGTCATTTCCGCCATCGTACGCAGCCGGTAGCCGCCTCCGGGCGGCGCATCGCCCGGCGCCCCGATCACGAGATCGGCGCGGCCTTCGGCCAGCGCGTCCCACGAGCCGCCCAGCACTTCGCGCGAGAGCTTCAGTTGCGTGTGCGTGGCTTGCCGCGCGGCGCAGTCGACATAGAACGCGGCCGCCAGCGGAAAGA
Organism: Betaproteobacteria bacterium; assembly: GCA_031410015.1. Taxonomy (GTDB): domain Bacteria; phylum Pseudomonadota; class Gammaproteobacteria; order Burkholderiales; family Casimicrobiaceae; genus VBCG01. The sequence goes on from JANNYI010000149.1 coordinate 1,711, forward strand.
TGCGCGACCAGGGAATCAGCACGTCCACCGCCACGCGCAGCTCGGTTTCCCAGCCGGTGGCCACGCGACGGACCCGGGCTTCGGCGTCGTTGGCGGCGGCAAGCAGGAGGCGGCCGTCCTCGAGCAGCGTGCGGCCGGCGGGCGTCAATTGCGCCCGATGCCCCCGGCGGTCGAACAGCAGCACGTCGAGCGTGTCTTCCAGCATGCGGATCGTGTACGTGATCGCGGAGGGCACCCGGCCCAGTTCAAGGGCCGCGGCGGCAAAGCTGCCGCGGCGGTCGATGGCGTCGAGCACGGCCAATGCCTCGAGGGACAGGTTTATATTCAAAATATTTGAATAAATGGTTCACGACTGTAGGCTTATGTTCCGCCTCATGCAAGCCTAGTATTCGTCCATATCGCTGCAAGTACCGTCCCTGGGCCAGGCAGCGTAACAACAGGAGATTCGAATGATCACCCTCCGACCCGCTACTCAACGCGGCCACGGCAACCACGGCTGGCTGGACTCGCACCACAGCTTCTCGTTTGGCGACTACTACGACGCCGCGCACATGGGCTTTGGCCCCCTGCGCGTGATCAACGAGGATCGCGTCGAGCCGGGCATGGGCTTCGGCACGCACGGCCATCGCGACATGGAAATCATCTCGTATGTGCTGGACGGCGAGTTGTCGCACCGGGACAGCATGGGCACGGGCTCGGTGATCGTGCCGGGTGACGTGCAGCGGATGAGCGCCGGCCGCGGCGTGCAGCACAGCGAATTCAACCCGTCGACGACGACGGGCGTCCACTTCCTGCAGATCTGGATCGAGCCGGCGGAACGGGGCATTGCGCCGTCGTACGAGCAGGCCAACGTGGCGGCGGAAGCCAAGCGCGGACGGCTCGCGCTGATTGCCGCGCCGGCGGGCGAGGGCGGCGCCGTGCTGCTGCACCAGGACGCGCGGGTCTACGCCACGTTGCTGGACGGCGCGGAAAGCGTGACCCATGCGCTGGCCTCCGGTCGCCGTGCGTACGTGCACGTCGCGCGCGGCAGCGTCAACGTCAACGGTCTCGAACTTGGTCCCGGCGACGCGGTGCGCATCGAAAGCGAAGCGGAAGTTCGCCTGGCGAAGGGCCATGGCGCGGAAGTACTGTTGTTTGATCTGCCCTGAACCTGTTGCGCTGCCGCGCACTCACTGTCAACTTCTTACAAAGGAATGCCATGAACAAGAATCGTGATGTTGCGGTACTGGTTGCGCGAATACTGCTGGCCATGCTCTTCATCGTCAGCGGCTACGGCAAGATCGGCGGTTTCGAGGAAACGGTGGGCTACATCGCCAGCCAGGGGATGCCCTTCCCGCCGTTGATGGCGGCAGGCGCGATCGTCGTCGAACTGGGCGCGGGCCTGATGCTGCTGGTGGGTTACAAGGCGCGCTGGGCGGCCATGGCCATCTTCCTGTTCATGATCCCCACCACGCTGATCTTCCACAACTTCTGGTCGGCCCCGCCCGACCAGGCGATGATGCAGCAGATCGGTTTCCTGAAGAACGTGTCGATCATGGGCGGCTTGCTGATGGTGTGGGCCTTTGGTCCCGGCCGACTCGCATTGGGTGGTGAACCGGCAATGGCCTGAAGCCGACGCGGGCGGCCAGCGATGCCGCCCGTCAATGCC
>JANNYI010000150.1:0-6461 GCA_031410015.1 Betaproteobacteria bacterium
TTCGCCACGCATCCGAAACGGTGCGGGGCGCGCTGGCTGGGGCGGGCGCATTGGAGCCGCGTGTCCGCTGTGCGCGTGGCAAAAAATCGTCGCTCGGCTTCATCGAGACGACTTATTTTTTGCCGTCGTGCACCCGGACACACGCTTTGCGGCGACTAAGCCCGCCCCAGCCGGCGCGAACCGCACCGTGCCACACCAAACAGAACACGCAGCGAACCGCACCGTGCCATAGCAAACAGAACACGCAGCGATCCGCACCGCACCACGCACGATGGATCTCGAAGCACCGCCTGCGACGACGAACAGAACACGCGCAGCCGCGAGGCTGAAGGCTTGCCTACGGGCGGTATCCGAGCCTTGCCGACACCCGCTCCGCGCATTCGCGCAGTGCCAGCGCCAGCGACCCATCCCACGCGGGGTCGAAGCTGCCCGATGGGCCGAGCGCGGTGATGGCCAGCGCGATCGCGCCACCGTGATCGAAAACCGGGGCCGATAATGCGTTGATGCCGGGCAGCGGATCGCCGACGGCGCGGGCCATCCGGTGTTCGCGCACCTCGGCCAGCATCGCGTCGATCTCCGAGCGCAGCCTTCGTGCCGGATCCTGTCCGGTGACGACCGGATCGCCCGCCTCCCGCGCGACGAGCCGCGTGACCACGGACACCGGCAGGAACGCTGCGAATGCGCGTCCGGTGGCCGTGTTGAGCACCGACATCACCGTGCCTACGCGCATGTTCACGTGCACCGGACGCGACGACTCGTGAATGGCAACGATCGTGGGTCCGTGCGAACCCAGAACCGCCGCCGCCACCGTATGCCCGATCGTCGCCGCCAGCGTCGCCATCGCCGGCGCGGCGACGCGCAGCGGCGACAGGCGCTCGAGACTGGCCACGCCCAGCTGCAGCGCAAAGGGTCCAAGGCCGTAGTGGCCGGTGGCGGGATCCTGCTCGACGAGGCCAAGCTTGCCGAAGCTGACGACATACGGATGGGCCTTGGCGGACGCCATGCCGGCACGCTGCGCGAGTTCGCGGAGCGGCAACGGCGTGTCCGCGTCGACCAGCACGCGCAACAACGCGCCGCCTACTTCGATCGACTGGATGCCGCGCTGTGCTCTCGCCATGTCAGCCTTCACCCAACAACATCACGAGGATCTCCTGCAGCAGGGTGCCCGGCTGACGCAACGCGCGGCGCGGGCGGCGTGAACCGATTGCAGAAGCCGCAGATCGACGCTTGCAACCTGCATGATCCCAATGATACTTCCGGCAAAGTTGACAATGGCAAATTCCTGACCGCGGCTATCCGCCCGGGTCACGCCCGATGGAGGACACCTGGTCGCAGTCTCGTTGATCGGAGGGACGCCGATGCTGCGTTGCGGCAGGCAGAAAAGTTGTCGCGTAACGATGTAAGCTCGCGACCATGACTCGCCGCCACGTGACCCGTTTTACCGTCGAATTCGGGGATTGCGATCCTGCGCAGATCGTCTTCTATCCCAACTTCTTTCGCTGGATGGACGCGGCAGCGCTGCATTTCTTCCGCGCCGCCGGGGTGCCATCGTGGCGGGACTACGAAAAGGAGACGGGAATCATCGGCACGCCGCTGGTGGATGCGGCTGCGCGGTTCCTGCGGCCCGCCTCCTATGGCGATGTGATCGATGTCGAGACGTCGATCACGGAATGGCGCGGCAGGAGTTTCGTCATGGGGCATGTCATCCGGCGCGGCGAGACGGTGTTGGTGGAAGGGCACGAGGTGCGGGTGTTCGCGCGTCGTCATCCGGAGGATCCATCGCGAATCCAGGCGGTGGACGTGCCGACGGCGATCCGCGAGCAGTTCGCCTCGCGCGCGATCAAACAGGCCGCTGCAGGTGATCGTCAGTAGGGCAGCGGGAAACGCGCGCCCCAGCCGACGCCGCCGTAATACATGTTGTCGCCGTACATCAGGCCGGTTTGCCACATCTGGAATTCGTTGTTCAGCACCGCCTGGTTGTAGTTGTACGTTTGCGCGCTGATGCCGCCGTCGGCGCCCAGCGTGCGGCTGTAGCCGCCGTCGCCCGCATCCTCGGCGGTCCAGCCGTCGCCGCGGTTGTCGCTGAAGCGGTTGGCGTTGCTCATGCCGAACGATGCGGCCTGGATGGCGCCGTTGACACGGGCCTGGTCTTCCTGCTGCGCCCACGACGTATCGCTCGGCGCCGCCTGCCAGCCGTTGGCCGCGTGCTGCTGCCACGTGCCGCCGCTGCTGCGGTAGACGTTCCCGCTGTCATCCGCGTAGTGCTCGCTGCCGCTGGTGGTGGCGTCCCATGAACTCGATGGCAGCTTGTAGAGACTGCCGGCCTGCGCGAGCAGCACCGGCGGCGGCAACGCCTTGGCATTGGACGGACGCGGCGGGCTGCGGGGCGGAGGCGCCATCATGCTGCTCGTCTGGTCGCCGGCGCGCGTGACGTTGGCCGTCGCCACATTCGCAGGCGCGGCAGGTGCCACGGGTCGCGCTGCGGGCGCGGGCGGCGCAGTCGCGGCAGCCTTCGCCGTTGCCGTCGGCGCCGCGGCCGCAGCGGGTGCGGGTTGCAGGTAGACGTTGGCGCTGGCCGATCCGCAGCACGGATAGCCGCCCCAATAGCTGGGGTGATACACGGCACCGCCACTGTTGGTGGGTGTCCACGCGGTGCTGGCAAGACCCATCGCAAAGCTGTAGGTGAAGCCGACATTGGGGCTGTACACCGGCGAGGCCGACAGGCCGTAGGTGGTGGGCTGCTGATACCACGCGGTGCCGATCCACGGCTTGTAGGTGTAGCCGGTGCCGTACACGACGGTGCCCGCGGGCGAGACCGCGGTGCCGAGGTAGCCGGGCGTATAGCCGACATGCACTTCCGTGGCCGACGCCGAGTACACGCGCACATACGTCACGTAGTGCAGCGGCGACGACGCCGGGATCGTGTAGACCTCGGGCGGCACCGCGGTGGCGATCGTCCAGGGGCCGGCAGCCTGCGCGGCGGTGAACCACACGCCGGCCTTGACCGCATACAGCGCGCCGGCTGCGGTGGCGAGCACCGGCATCGGCGCGTTGAGCGCGTACTTCAGCGTCGTCCCGTCGATCGGCGCGAATTGCGGCGCGCCGTCGAACGTCGCGGTGAACGTGGGTCCGTTTGCCAGCGGCACGATCGCCGTCTGCGGAATGCGGTTGTCGACCAGCGCCTCCTTGGCCTGCGGCGTGCCGGCCACGGCGGGCAGCACCGCGGCCGCCAGCGACGTCGAGGGAATGCGCGCGAAGTCGGCCGGCAGCGCGTTGCCGGCCACGAACGTCCACGGGCCGATCAGCTTGGCGCTGGTGAACCAGCGTCCCGCCAGCAGCACGAAGTAATTGTTGGTGGTGGCATCCTGCAGCACATCCGCGCCGGTGTTGGTGGCCCAGCGCAGCGACGTCCCCGCAATCGGCGCGAAGTCAGGCTGTCCGTTGAACACGATGAGTTCGGCCGGGGTGGTGCTGATCACGATCTGCGGCTTGTTGGTGGCAAGCATCGCCGGCGGGTTCGCCTTGGGGTCGCCGATCAGCATGTCGACGCCGCGCGTGGCCATCGCGGCGCGGGCGACGGCATCGAGTCCCGGCGGCGTGATGAAGGGCCGCGTCCACGGCAGGTCGAGCGCAGGCGTCTGCAGCCAGCCGTCGTAGACGTGGATGAAGAAATACTTTTCGACCGTGTCGCGCAACAGCAGCGCACGCGTGTTGATGACACGCTCGAAGCGTGGGTTGCTGGCCACCGGCCGCAGCACCGGCGCACCATCGATCGGCACCAGGATGGCCGAAACATTGCTGACGACGATGCGCGGCGGCGTGTTGTCCACCGCCACCGACGGCGGCATCGCATTGGTCAGCGTCGGCGACATCTTCAGCCGATCCAGCGCGACGCTGCGCACGCTTGCGGCGAACTGCTTCTGCAGGCCGTCGATGTACGACGCGCCGTTGTCGGGCAGTGTCGGAAACACGCTCTTGGTGATCTTGAAGTCGTCGAAGACGACGGTGCGCAGCGACTTGTTGACCGAGGTGCGGGCGGTGGCGAATATCGTCCCGAACGACTCGGCGGCCGCCCCGGCGGGTTTGATCGCCAGCGCGAAGCGGACGTCGATCCGGTCGTCGATCCACTGGCTCACCTGCGGCTGGTAGACCAGCACCGAGGCGTTGGACAGGCTGAACTCGCGCGGCCACGCCTTGGCGGGCGCGTTGGTCAGCGTCTTCCCGGCGGCGGGTGCAGGCGCTTGCGCGATTACCACGGAGGGGACAACCAGCAGCAGGGACAGGAGCGCTACGGCACACCGCCGAGCGGAGGGTACATTGCAAAGAAGATTCATGGAGTCGACGGCTTCGTTGGAAGGCAAACCCCGCATGTTACGCGGTTGGCTCGCCGCTGGCTTCCCGGACGCGAAGAATTGTCGCGCGAAGTCGCTCAGAGCCCGGGCGAGCGCGCCAGCACGCGATCCACCATCACGCCGGCCTGGCCGAGGTAGTTGGCGGGGTCGCACAGCGCGGCGAGCGCGGCGCGGTCGAGATGCTTGCTGATCTCGGGATTGGCCACCAGCAGGTCGAGCAGCGGCTTGTTCTCGCGCAGCGCCACGCGGCAGATGTCGTAGACGAGGTCGTGCGCGTACTCGCGACCGATGTGGCGGCCGAGGCCCATCATCACCGCCTCGGACATCACGAGGCCGTTGGTGATGTCGATGTTGGCACGCATCCGCGCCGGATCGACTTCGAGGCCTTCCAGCACCGAGCGCGTCTGCTTCAACGCGCCGGCCATCAGGCAGAACGCCTCGGGCAGCGCGATCCATTCGATCTCCCACGGGCCGGTGGAGCGCTCGTGGTCGGCGATCATCGCGTCCATCAGGGCCGCCGCATGCTGGCGCACCATCGACACCGCGGCGTGGATGTAGCACGACGAGATCGGATTGCGCTTCTGCGGCATCGTGCTGCTGGAGCCGCGGCCATGCGCGAAGGGCTCGAACGCCTCGGCCACTTCCGTCTGCATCAGCAGCTTCACGTCCATCGCGATCTTGCCGAGCGTGCCGCCGACCAGCCCCAAAAAGGCGCCCACCTCGGCGATGTTGTCGCGGACCGTGTGCCATGCGATGTCGGGCTGCCCCAGCTTCAGATCCGCCATCAGGCCGGCCTGCGTCTCCATGGCGCCCGTCTCGATGGACGCCAGCGTGCCGCAGGCGCCGCCGAACTCGCCGACCAGCACGCGCGGACGCAGCTGCTCCAGGCGCTGGCGATGGCGCTGCACCGCCGCCAGGATCGTGGCCATCTTGTAGCCGAAGGTGACGGGGATCGCCTGCTGCAGGTTGCTGCGGCCCACGATCGGCGTGTCGCGGTATTTGCGCGCCAGCGCGACCAGCGCGATTTCGATGGCGCGCAGGTCGGCTTCCACCAGTTCGAGGCCTTCGCGGATCTGCAGCACGGTGGCCGTGTCGGTGATGTCCTGCGTGGTCGCGCCCCAGTGACAGTATTCGCCCAGCTTGTCGCGGCACAGCGCATTCAGCTGCGACACGACACCCAGGATCGGGTACCCGATGCGCTCGGTCTGCTGGCGCAGCTTCTCCATGTCGATGTTGGCGATGTCGCAATGCCTGATGATCTCGTCCGCGGCCTCCTGCGGGATGATCCCGAGCCGGCCCTGCACACGGGCGAGGCTGCGCTCCACGTCGATGTACTTGGCGGTGCGGTTCTCGTCGGACCAGACGTCGCGCATCGCCTGGGTGCTGAAGATGTTGCCGAAGATGGTGGAGTCGATGATGGTGGCGGGCATGGGCGGTCTCGTGGCGTGAAGTGGCGGGGGTTGTTCAGATGACGTGGTCGGCGCGCAGGGCCGCGATGCGGGCGGCGTCGTACCCCAATGCGCCCAGGATGGCATCGGTGTGCTCGCCCAGTGCGGGCACCGGATCGAAGCGCGGCTGGTCGTTGCCGGAAACGCCGGGCGGCAGCAGCGCGGGTACCGGTCCTGCGGGGGTCCCCACCTCGCGCCAGCGGTTTCGGGCGGCGAGCTGCGGATGGGACCAGACGTCGGCCATCGTATTGACGCGCGCATTGGCGATCTGCGCGGCATCGAGGCGGGCGACCACGTCGTCTGCCGTCAACGCGGCGAAGGCGTCGACGATCAGCGCGTGCAAAGCGCTGCGCGCCGCGCTGCGCTTCGTGTTGGTGGCAAAGCGTTCGTCGCGGGCGAGGTCGGGCTGCAGCAGGACTTTGGCGCAGAACTCGACCCACTCGCGCTCGTTCTGCAGCCCCAGCATGACGACCTTGCCGTCGCCCGCGGGAAACGGGCCGTAGGGATAGATCGTGGCGTGGCTGGCGCCGGTGCGGTCGGGCGGGGGGGCGCCGTCCATCGCGTAGTACAGCGGATAGTGCATCCACTCGGCCAGCGCTTCGAGCATCGCGACATCGATGTGCCGGCCGCGCCCCGTGCGTGCGCGCTGCAGCAGCGCGGC
>JANNYI010000151.1:0-1450 GCA_031410015.1 Betaproteobacteria bacterium
CAACGACATTGCCCATGTGGCCGCCCATCGTCGCATAGGCCGCGAGCGGCAGGGTGAATTCGATCGGCAGCACGAGCGCCGGGGTCGGCACGTACCCGAAAGCGTTGTCGGGCATGTCGAGCACGTCGACCATCACGGTGATGCCGCCGCCGGGCCAGACATAGACCGGGGCGCCGCCGCAGGTCACGCGGGTGATGAGGTCCTTGACCGAGCGGGTGAGGCGCACCGGGTTCTCGGTGACCCCGGCGCGCAAGCTTCCGCCGGCGCCCCCCATGAACAGCACGCTGCACAGCGCCGGTTCGCAGTTTTCCGCGATGCGCTCGACGACGACACGCACGGGTTCGGGCATCGGCGCCTTCTGCGGAACAAGATTCGCGTCGAGCACGAACCACTCGGCGTCCTCGCCCGTGGTCGACACCATCAGCAGGCGCATGCCGGGCCACGCGGTTTTCGGGTCGATCTTGTCGATGATGGACAGCGGATCCTCGACGTTGGTGCCCCCCCAGCCCAGGCCCGGCTCGGCCACCTTGAAGTAGCGGCCCGGCGTGGACTTGCGGCCGCGCACACGGATGCCCGCCGGCTTCATGTCGAGGAACTTGCCGGCCTGGTGCTCGGTGAGCACGCCGGTAATGTGGTCGTCCACCACGATGACTTCGTCGCAGTGGTTGAGCCACTGCTGCGCGAAGATGCCGATGGTGGCTGAACCGCAGCCCACCCGCATGCGCTCCTCACGCTCGCCGTTGACCACCGGCGGCTTGCCGGCCTGCACGAGCACCGTCGAACCGCCGTCGATGGTCAGCGCAACCGCGCCTTTGTTGGCGAGCTTCAGCATCGCATCGCAGGTGGTGTTGCCTTCCTTTTTCGAGCCGCCGGTGAGGTGGTGCACGCCGCCCAGGGCCAGCATTTGCGAGCCGTATTCCGCGGTGGTCACATGGCCGACGGCCTCGCCGTCCACGCGAACGGCGGCCTGCTCGGGCCCAAGCCAGCGGTCGGTGTCGATCTTCAGTTTGAGGCCGCAGTAGCTGAAGATGCCTTCGGTGACCACTGTCACCATGTCCACGCCGTCCATCTTCGAGGACACGATGAACGGCGCTGGTTTGTAGTCCGGATAGGTGGTTGTCGCGCCGATGCCGGTGACGAAGGTGTTCGCGGCCGAAACGATGCTGCCGTCCCAGGGTTTGCCGGGTTCGAGGAAGGGCACCAGCTTTTTCTCCCCTTCGATTGCCCGCTGCAGGATTACCAGCGGGTCGCTCCTCACCAGGCGGCCCTCTATGTTGGCGTAACGGTCGCAGGCGCCGGATTGTCCCTTGCGGATGCGGCACAGGACAGGGCAGGCGTCGCAGCGGATCACGTCGGCCGACGCCGGCGCAGTCATTGCAGCGGCGCTTTCCGGCGCGTCCTGCGGGTCGACCTTGTCGAGCGGGTGGGTCATCGCTTGGCCAGCACGGCG
>JANNYI010000152.1:0-4271 GCA_031410015.1 Betaproteobacteria bacterium
CATTGGCTGCGGCTTGCCTCATCGCAGTTGCGGCGGCACCGTCCGCGCAGGCGCAGATGGTGCTCGACTTCCCGACGTGGCAGGCCGAGGAGCCCGGCATTTCGACGTGGTGGAAGAACCTGATCGCCGCGTACGAGAAGAAGTACCCGGACGTCAAGGTCAACATGCAGCAGATTCCGTTCGCGCAGTTCGTGAAGCAGATGACCGTGCGCTTCGCCGCCGGCACGCCGCCGGACATCGTGCATCTGCCGGCGCGCGATTTCGCGAGCTTCGCCGACCAGGGCTGGCTGGAGCCGCTCGACGCGCGGCTCGCCGTCACCGACATCCCCGCCAACTGGCCGCCGCTGCAGGCCGACATGCAGTGGGGCGGCAAGACACAGGGCGTGCTGCTGATGGGTTACGGCGGCATGCTGTTCTACAACGAGAAGCGGCTGAAGGACGCGGGCCTGGCGGTGCCGAAGACGCCCGACGAATGGCTCAACGCGATGAAGGCGACCACCGCCGCGGACAAGGGTCTCTTCGGGCTCTCGACGATCACAGCCGAGCATCCCAACATGGTCGTGGAGATGGCGTCGTGGGTGATCGGCTCCGGCGCCGATTGGCTGAAGGGCGGCAAATACAACTTCAACGATCCCGCCGTGGTCAAGGCCGTGGACAACTGGCGGCAGTCGGTCACCTATGCGCCGAAGGGCACCAATTCAGCTACAGCGCGGCAGCTGTTCGTCGACGGCAAGACGGCCTTCCTGCGCGACGGCCCCTGGGTGTGGGGCGTGGTGGAGAAGGCCTCGCCGGAAATGAAGCCGCAGTTGAAGGTGGTGGGCCTGCCGTTTCCGGTGGAGCCGGGTGGGGCGTCCAACAGCATCCACATCGCGGCCAAGGCGGATGCGAAGAAGAAGGATGCGGTATGGAATTTCATCGTGCTGGCGGCCAGTCCCGAATGGCAGCGCGCGTATGGGCTCACCGGCTCGCCGGCGCCGCGCAGGAACGCGCTCACTGCGGCCGACTACGCGGCCAATCCGCATCTCAAGGTGATCAACGAGGAAGCGGCCAAGGCGCAGAACCTCTTCCCGACCAACGCGGCGGCGCGTGCCGGCTACAACGACTTCGCCACGCAGGTCACCAAGGCCGGAATGCGGATGATCTCGTCGCAGGAACCCACGGCCAAGGTGCTGGCCGACCTGCAGAAGGAACTGGAGCGCGCGCTGCCGTTGTAACGGCGCGCTCACGATGAAGACGCCCAAGGCCACGCGCGCGCGGCTGCCGCGCCGCGAGCGCTGGCTGGCCTACGGACTGCTGGCGCCGGCGTTCTGCGCAGTGGGATTGCTGGTCGCGTGGCCGCTGTGGGTGATCCTGCAGATGAGCCTGCGGCCCGGCAAGTCGCTCGAACTCACCCGCCTGCTCTCGCAGCCGCTGGGCCTCGCCAACTTCGAGCGCGTGCTGGGGCACGCAGCCACGTGGGAAGCGTTTGTCCACTCGGCGGTGTACACGGTGGGCACGCTGGTGCCCGCATTCTTCATCGGCCTCATCGCGGCGCTGCTGTTTCACCGCGCATTTCCGGCCCGGCGCTGGCTGCGCAGCCTGCTGCTGATGCCGTGGGCGGTGCCGGGCGTGATCGTCAGCATCAACTTCCTGTGGATGTTCGATGCGTCCTACGGCGTGATCAATTCGATCCTGCGCCGGCTGGGACTGCTGCATACCGATCTCGCGTGGTTCGTGGACGCGGACACCGCGATGTTCGCCGTGATCCTGCCCACCGTGTGGAAGAGCTTCCCGTTCTTTGCGATCACCATGCTGGCGGCGCTGCAGTCGATTCCGTTGTCGCTCTACGAAGCCGCGCGCGTGGACGGCGCCACCGCGTGGCAGCAGTTCGTCCATGTGACGTGGCCGGGCATCAAGGGGCCGGCGATGCTGGCCGTGCTGCTCAACGCGCTGTGGACCTTCCGCGAGTTCGACATCATCTTCGCGTCCACGGGCGGGGGGCCTGCGGGCGCCACTGAGACGCTGGGCATCCTGCTGTACCGCGAAGCGTTTTCCAGCTTCCGCTTCGGCACTGCCGCGGCATTGGGCGTGGTGATGATCGTCGTGGCCGCAGTCGTGGTGCTGCTTGGCCAGCGGTGGCTGCGCGAGGAACAGCGATGACGCCGCGCTGGCATCGCTACGGGTTCCTCGCGCTGGCCCTGCTGATGGTGGGCATCATCCTGTTTCCGGTGTACTGGATGCTGGTGACTTCCGTGCTGCCGTCGAGCCTGGTGCTGTCGCGGCAGCCGCCGCTCATTCCGCCATTCGACCAGATGTCATTCGCAGCCTACGTCGATGTGTTCACCCGGCGTCCGGTGTTGCGCTGGATCGGCAACAGTGCAATGGTGGTGGCCGGATCCACCATCGTCAGCCTGACCATCGCCACGCTCGCCGGCTACAGCCTGTCGCGCTTTCACACGCCCGCGCAGCGCGTGGCCGGCGCCACGCTGTTGCTATCCAAGATGCTTCCCGGCAGCCTGATCGTGATCCCGTTCTTCGTGATGTTCACCACGCTGCACCTGATCGACAATCTGATCGGCCTCGTGATTGCCAACATCGCGGTGGGCGTTCCGTTCGCCACGTGGATGATGAAGGGCTTCTTCGACACGCTGCCGCGGGAGCTGGAGCAGGCGGCCAAGATCGACGGCTGCACCGACATGCAGGCGCTCTGGTACATCGTGCTGCCGCTGGCGCGGCCGGGGTTGGCCGCGTGCGGCATCTACCTCGCCATCGTCGCGTGGTCGGAATTCGTGTTCGCGCGTACATTGGTCACCAAGCCCGACCACTGGCTGGTCACCGTGGGCCTGCAGTCCTTCGTCGGCGAGTATCTCGTCGAGTGGCCGGCCCTGATGGCGGCCGGGGTAGTATCGCTGATCCCGATGCTGGTGCTGTTCCTGCTGCTGGAGCCGTTCCTGGTCAGCGGGATGACGTCGGGGGCGGTCAAGCAGTAGGTGCATCGCTGGCCGTTGCGGCAGCGAAACAACAGCGCGGGGCTCACCTCGCCATGGAGGAGTTCGCATGCCATCCCCTTGCAACATCCTGATCCTGGGCGCGTCCTACGGGTCCCTCCTTGCGATCAAGCTGCTCGCCGCGGGCCATTCGGTGCGGCTGATCTGCCTGCCGGCCGAGGTGGAACTCTTCAACAGCGAAGGTGCCCGGGTGCGCATGCCGATCAGGGGCCGCGACGGGCTCGTCGAGATCGACTCGCGCAAGCTGCCCGGACAACTGTCCGCCAGCGGTCCGGCCGGGGTCGATCCCTCCGCTTACGATCTGGTCGCGCTGGCGATGCAGGAACCGCAGTACCGCTCGCCCGGCGTGCGCGAGCTGCTCGATGCGGTAGCCAGGGCCGCCGTTCCGTGCATGTCGATCATGAACATCCCGCCGCCGCCTTACCTCGTACGCATTCCCGGCGCGTGGAGCGATGCGTGCAAGCGTTGTTACACGGACGCCGGCGTATGGGACGGATTCGACTCCAGGAAGGTCACGCTGTGCAGTCCGGATGCCCAGGCGTTTCGCCCGCCGGACGAAAAGAGCAACGTGTTGCAGGTCAGGCTGCCCACCAACTTCAAGGTGGCCCGGTTCGACTCGGACGCGGATACCGCCTTGCTTCGGCGACTGTCGTCGGATATCGAAGCGGTCCGGTTCGACACGGGCGCGGGCATGATCGAGTTGCCGGTGAAGTTGAAACTGCACGACTCGCTGTTCGTGCCGCTGGCGAAGTGGCCCATGCTGCTTGCCGGCAACTATCGGTGCGTGCAGCAGGACGGCATGCGCCCGATCAGCGAGGCGGTCCACGCCGATGTCGACGCTTCAAGGTCGGTGTACGACTGGGTGACCCGGCTGTGCATCGCGCTGGGCGCGGCTCCCGAAGATCTCGTGCCCTTCGACAAATACGCCGGCGCAGCGCGCTCGCTGCAGAGCCCGTCCTCCGCGGCGCGGGCCCTGGCGGCCGGTGCGCTCAACATCGAACGCACCGATTGCCTGGTGCAGACCATCGCGGCCGGGAAGGGACTGCGCAACGACGTGGTCGATCGCACCGTGGCGCTGGTCGACGGGTGGCTGGAGCGCAATCGCCACAAGACGTCCTGACCCGATTGCGACACGCGGAGGGTGGCGAACCGCATGGTTCGGACCGGCGCAATTCCACCCGTTGCCATCCGTGCCGGCCAGGCTTCAGCCGCGCATGGCGTCGCGGAACCCCTCAAGGCAGCAGATCGTCGATCGTCGCAGGCCCGGGTCCCGGCGTGATCAGC
>JANNYI010000153.1:0-1251 GCA_031410015.1 Betaproteobacteria bacterium
CTGGGCGGTCCCATCATCCGTCTCTATGCCGCCGAACAACCGGCCAACGTCGCGGCGCTCGTTCTCGACGACGGCCTGAGCGAAGACCTCGGTGACGGCCTCACGCCCACGCAGCTCTCCAACTTCGAGAAGCTCAACGACCCGGCCGCGCAGAGCCGGCCGGCCGGTTCGGAAAACACGTTCTTCAGCGCTGCCGTCGTCCCGCAGCTGCGCGCCGCACGGCCGCCGCCGCGCGTTCCGACGATCGTGCTCACCGCCGACACGTGGCCGCTGACTGCGGAAGCGATCGCCACCGGCGCCTTCCCGCCGTTCGTGGATCTGGCCTTTGCGGATGCGCTGTGGGCGTCGCAGCTCAAGGCACAGGACAGGATGGCAGCGAAACTGCCGGGCGCCCGGCACATCACCAACACGCACGCCACCCACTACATCCACATCGACAACCCGAATTTGGTGACCACGTCGATCCGCGAGGTGGTCGATCGGGTGCGCTCGACAACGGCGAGGTAAAGGAAGCCGATCCCAAGCGGCAATCACCCCGGCCGGCGATATCCGCCGTCGATCCACGCGCGCGCGCTGGCAACCGTCAATTTGAACGACGGGTCGACGCGCACTTCCGCCAGCGGCGCCGCATCAGGCTCCAGCGCCGGTCGCGCGGTCAATTGCGCGGCGGTCGACTCATCGTCGACGACGATGTCCATCGTCACGACGATCTCGCCATTGCCGCTGCTGACGACGACCTTCTTGTGCAGCAGCGCGTGCACATGTTGCTCGTGGCGGCGGCGGACCTCGTACGCAGTCTTGACGAGCGTGCCGAACGCCGTGGCGTCGAGCGGCTTGGGGTTATTCTTGTCGCGGCCCATCGTCCAGGGGCCCACCAGCGCCGGCTCCGGCTCGCCGTCCTTGGTCATCTCGACCGCCCAGCCGTCGTCGTCCTCATTCTTGATCACGCGCGCGGTCCACCCCTTGTCGCGCCAGAGTCGTGCTTCCTGCGGCTGATCGGGCGGGAGGTCGGAAATGTCGGTCATGGGTGGCGGGAGGACAGCGACTCGAAGGCACCGGGGCGAATTCGTGGGCCGCTTCGGCTACGGAAGTTACCACGGCAAACTGCCCGCTACATCGTCATCGTCTCACGCCATCAGGCGTCCTTGACTAGCACGTATTAGCGGAGAAATTCGCCGATCTGTGTCTTGTCGAGCTTGTTCATCAGAAGGTTGCGCACGAACGCAGGCCCCGGGACATCGATCTCCTTGC
>JANNYI010000154.1:0-2165 GCA_031410015.1 Betaproteobacteria bacterium
GGCCGGCCGCATGATCGGCCTCGTGACCGATCGGGGATACCTGGCCGATACGGTCATCACCCAGCGAGGCGCCGAGCGCGGCATAACTCCAGCGTTCGCGCAGGTTCTCCACCACTGTGGCCGAGGCGCATTCGGGGGCCACGGCCAGGGACGTGAACGCCGCGAGCAGGTGCTCCGCAACCGCGGCCCGGGTCGCCAGAATGCCGCCGTGGCTGCCGTAGAAGGGTAGGGAATTCAGCACCGTTCCCGCAGGCCCTTGCATTGAAATCGCCGGCAGCGCGCCGATGACCTCTCCGGTCGGGTCCAGTGCGACCAGCGAGCGATCGTCTGCGTCCAGCATCTCGCAAAGGAAATCGAGGTAGGCGCGCGAGTGATACAGCAAGGCGTCGGGGTGTGCGCGCACGAAGCGGTCGTGCAGGCCATGCAGTGAACGGTCGACGGCGGAGATTCGCACGGCGCGGTCAGCCGTACACCATGGTCGGCCGCCTGATCGCATCGTCCTTCCAGACCACCAACGTGTATTCGAAAGGCATGTAGCCCTGATCGATGAGCAGGCGGCGCGACAACTTCGTGCGCGAGAACTCGAGAAGCTCGCGCGGGTCGAGATGGAACGCGCCCGGTTGCCTGAAGTCGACCTGGTCGGTCATGAAATTGACCGCCATGGTCTTGCGCGCACGCGCGAAAAGGGTCTCGAGCCCCTCCCACACGACGCGCTTGTGCGCCTCGATATCGTCGACGTAGAGCATGTTGAAGACCCCGGACATGACGATGTGGTCGTACTCGCCCATGATTTCCGCGGGGGAGGCGGCAACCGCGAAATCCGCATCCGGATGCTTGGCGCGTGCGAGCGCTACGAATTCCGGCAGCATGTCCGTGCCGGTGTAGCGAAACCGCTTGAAGCGCTTGTCCAGGTAGGGGTGCAGGTGGGCCAAGCCGCATCCGTAGTCCAGCAGCGAAAAGTCGGCAGGAGGCAGGTGACGCGTCAACGCGTCGAAGCGCAGATCCTGTCGTCCCTTCGGCCACAGCACCGCCGCCGGCGTGTCGCCGTTGGCTGCTAGTGCATCCCGGTAGTGCTGCGCGATGCTCAGGCTGGCGGGCAGGGGCTTCATTCGCTCGGCCGCGGCAGGTCAGGCGTATTGCTCGCACCACTGGTCGAACGACAGCAGCGACCAGATCAGGAGCCGGCGATTGCTGCTGCCGGAGAGGTGCTCGTCGATCAGCGAACGGATGGCTTCGTAATCCAGATATTCGTAGATCGCGGCTTTCGGGGTGCAAAGCTTGCGCCGCACGTAGTCGATGCTCTCGCCCTTGAACCAGCTGGCGTCGGGGGCCGAGAACCCCTGTTTCACGCGGGTGCTGACATCGTCGGTGACATGGCGGCGCATGGTGGCGCGCAGGAGCAGCTTGCCGTCCCGCGTCTGTTCGTAGTACTTCTCTATTTTGTTACCGGTCTCGTTTTCGTTTAGGCGCACCACCTCTTGCAGGTTGCCGAGCTTCATGTTCACAGGTATGCGCATGGCGAAATCGACCAGGTCGTTGTCGAGGAACGGCACGCGCGACTCGAGGCCGTGCGCCATCGACAGCTTGTCTTCCACCACCAGCAGGCCGTGCAGGAAGGTCTTCGCCTCGAAGTAGAGCGAATGGTTGACATAGTCCTCGGGCGTGGCCAGTTCGGAGGCGTGGTCGGCGAACACGTCGCGGAAAACATCGCGGGTCCACACGTTCTGTACATCGTTCCAGATCGGCCGGAACACCCGCTTGATGGCAGAGTTCGGCAAAAGCCTGTGCCAGAAAGCGTAATACTTGTCGATGTAGTGCTCGAAATCGTCGTTGACGACCGCGCGGTAGTAGCGCCAGGGATAGCCGCCGAAGAGCTCGTCGCCGCCCACGCCCGATAGCACCACCTTGCCGAACTTGCTCGCCAGCTTCGCCGCGTAGTAGTTGGGGTAGCTCTGGCCGACGCGCGGTTCCTCGAGGTGCCGTGTCATTGCCGGCATCGCCCGTTCCATGTCGCCCGCCTTGAGCACCATCTCGTAATGCTCGGTCTTGAACAGGTACGACATGTATTCCGCCTTGGCGCGCTCGTCGTAACCGAGCTCGACGCCGGAGGCGGAATTGAGATCGAAACCGATGGTGAAAGTCTTGAGGTAGGGTAGCTGGGCTGC
>JANNYI010000155.1:0-3749 GCA_031410015.1 Betaproteobacteria bacterium
CCCCTTTTTTAATTCGACCCTGACCCCTTTTTTACGGGTGCAACGCCCGCCACACCTTCTCCGCGGTGAACGGCATCTGCAATTTCTCAAGGGCGGGCCCGACGCCGGCCCGCGCCAGCGCGTCCAGCACCGCGTTGACCACCGCCGGCGTGGCGCCGATGGTGCCGAGTTCGCCCACGCCCTTCACGCCCAGGTGATTGTTGGTCGACGGCGTGGACTCGTCCATCGTCATGTCGAAGTGGCGGATCATCTCCGCGCGCGGCAACGCGTAGTCGAGGAACGTGCCCGTCAGCGGCTGACCCGATTCACGGTCGAACACCACCTGCTCGCACAGCGCCTGGCCGATGCCCTGCGCGGCGCCGCCTTCGAGCTGCCCGATCACGATCAGCGGATTGACCACGCGGCCCACGTCGTTGACCGACCAGTAGCGGTCGACGTCCACGGCGCCGGTATCAGGATCGATCTCCACCTCGCAGACATGGCAGCCGTTGGGCCACGTCGCATCCGCCACCGAACTCGTCGATTGCAGCACGATGCGCGCGCCGGGTTGCTTGCGCGCCAGATCGAAGAGACCGATGGATCGATCCGTGCCCGCGATGCGGAACACGCCGTCGCGGTACTCGAGATCCGTCACCGCCGCTTCGAGTTCCCCGGCCGCCAGTTCCTGCGCCTTCTTCACCGTGCGCTCGGAGGCCACGTGCACCGCCGAGCCGCCGACGAAGAGCGACCGCGATCCCGCGCTGCCGAAGCCGGTGCCGCGATCGGTGTCGCCCAGCACGATGCGGACGCGCTCGATGGGCACGCCGAACACGTCGACCGCAAGTTGCGCGAAGGTGGTGGCCAGCCCCTGCCCCATCGCCTGCGTGGCCGAGAAGATCTCGATCATGCCTTCGCCCTGCTCGTCGGCCATGACGGAAACCGTCACGTTCTCGGTGAACACGTCTGCGCCGGTCCATTCGATGAACGTGGCCATGCCGCGTCCGCGCAGCTTGCCATTGCGCTGCGATCCTGCGGCACGCGCCGCGAAGCCGGCCCAATCGGCATGCCGCACGCCCTTGTCCATCAGCGCGGCGAAGTTGCCGGTGTCGTAGGTCTTGGCCATCGCATTCCTGTACGGCAACTGTGCGGGCCTGATCATGTTGCGACGGCGCAATTCGATCGGGTCGATGCCCGTCTGCCGCGCAGCGGCGTCCATCAGCCGCTCGATCGTGTAGATGGCCTCGGGCCGGCCCGCGCCGCGATAGGGGCCGGTGGGCGTCGTGTTGGTGAGCACGCCCGCGATGCGCACGTCGATGGTGCCGATGTCGTAGAGGCTGGTGGACACCCACGGCCCGATCAGCAGCTGGATGACGACACCGGCGGGCGTGGCGTACGCGCCGAGGTTGGCGTGCGAGTGCACGCGCAGCGCGAGGATGCGGCCCTCGGCGTCGAGCGCCAGCGCCGCCGCGCTCGAAAGATCGCGGCCATGCGTGGCGCTGACGAATTCCTCCATCCGCTCGGCGGTCCACTTCACCGGCCGCAGCAACATCCGCGCGCAATACGCGGCCAGCGCATCCTCGGCATACAGCGTGGTCTTCATTCCGAAGCCGCCGCCGACGTCACCCACCACCACGCGCATGCGCTCCGGCGCAATGCCCAGCACTTCGTTGCATAACTCGTCGCGCAGACCCGTGGGCGTCTGGCAGCTCACGCGCAGCGTGAAGCGTTCGGTGGCGGTGTCGTATTCGGCCAGCGTGCACCGCGGCTCGATCGGCGCGGGCACCAGCCGCTGGTTGACGAGGTCGAGCGCAACCACATGCGCCGCCCGCGCAAACGCCGCTGCGGTGGCCGCGGCATCGCCGTGGCGCGCTTCGCACGCGATGTTGCCAGTGGCCGCGGGCCACACCAGCGCGGCACCAGCGGCCACCGCATCGGCGATGTCCACGACTGCGGGCAACGCCTGGTAGCGCACGTCGATCGCCTCCGCCGCGTCGCGCGCCTGGTCGCGCGTCTCGGCGACGATGGCGGCCACGCATTCGCCGACGAAGCGCACGGTGTCCACGGCCAGCACGTACTGCGGCGGCGCGGCCGTCTTCGAGCCGTCGATGCGCTTGAAGTCGGGCGACGTCGGCAACGGCTTCACGCCGGCGCGCGCAAGATCGGCGCCGGTCACGATCGCGATGACGCCGGGCATCGCCTGCGCCGCGGCCACGTCCAGCGCCGTGATCCGCGCATGCGCATGGGGCGAGCGCAGGAACATGAGATACGCCTGACCCGGCAACGAAAAATTGTCGGCGAAAAGGTCGCGGCCGGTGAGGAGGCTGTCGTCCTCGACGCGGCGCACGGACTTGCCGCTGCCGAAGCGGCTGGAAGGAGAAGTGGTGGGCATGGGGTCGCTCGATCATTGAGACAGGGGCAACACAATCTTAACCGGTATCGCGGGGCACGGTCGCGGGGGTCAGCGTTCCCATCCGCACGCCGAGCAGCCGGATGCGCCGCGCGAGCGGGACGCGCTTCAGGCACTCCCCCGCGGCGCGGCGAATGGCGGCCGCGTCCTGCGTGGGCGTTTCGATCGTCTGATCGCGCGTGACCGTCGTGAAGTTGTCGAAGCGCAGCTTGATGCCGATGGTGCGGCCCGCATAGCCCTTGCGCGCCAGGTCGCCCGCCAGGCGCACGCACAGGTCGGTGAAGATGGCGGACAGCTCGGCGCGATCCCGCGTGGCGGAGAGATCGCGCTCGAAGGTCGTTTCGCGGCTGATCGAGCGCGGCTCGCTTTCCGTCACCACTTCCCGCTCGTCGCGGCCGTGCGACGCCCGGTGCAGCCACGCACCGTAATTGGCACCGAAGTGCTCGACCAGCCATGCGAGATCGGCTCGCGCGATGTCACCGATCGTACGGATGCCCAGTGCTTCGAGCCTGGCCGCCGCCTTGGGGCCGATGCCGTTGACCCGCTTGGCCGGCAGCGGCCAGATGCGCGTTTCGAGGTCGTCCGGCCGCAACAGCGTCAGCCCATCCGGCTTGTCCAGCTCGGACGCGATCTTGGCCAGCAGCTTGTTGGGCGCCACCGCAATCGAACACGACAGCCCGGTGGCCTCGCGCACCGCGTCCTTCAGCGCCCTGGCGATGTCGCGCGCGCGCCACCATGCGTCCACCTCCGACTCCGCCTCCATCGCGGTGTCCACCTGCGTGCCATCGGCATCGCTTGCTGCCGGGTCGCCGGTGGCGAGGCCTGAGGGAAGGCGCGTGCCCGGCAGCGCGACGTGCGTCAGGTCGATATAGATTTCGTCGATCCCGCGGTCCTCGATGTGCGGCGCGATCTCCGCCACCGCGGCCTTGAACAACCGCGAATGCCGGCGATAGGCTTCGAAGTCGGTGGGCAGCAGGATCGCGTCCGGCGCCAGCGCGGCCGCCTTCATCAGCCCCTGCGCCGAATGCAGCCCCAGCGCGCGCGCCTCGTACGTGCAGGTGGTGGCGACACCGCGCCCGACATAGCCGCGCAGCGTGGCGAATTTGCGCGTCATCGTTCCCGTGACGGGATTGACGACCGCCTCCGGCTGGTGCCGGCGCCCGCCGCCGATCACCACGGGCTGGCCGCGCAGTTCCGGATACTTGAGCAGCTCCACGGACGCATAGAAGGCGTCCATGTCGAGGTGCGCGATCAGGCGGGTGGGATGGGCGGGCATGGCGGGTGAAATGTTACGCGCAGTCCTGTACAGGGGACCGTAGGCGAGGCTTCAGCCTCGCGGGTTTGACGCCACGACATTCCCGCG
>JANNYI010000156.1:0-10659 GCA_031410015.1 Betaproteobacteria bacterium
CCCCTTTTTTAATCTGACCCTGACCCCTTTTTTGCGGCGTCGCGTGCCTTGAGCTTCGCGGCGATGTAGTCGCGGTGATCGACGTACAGCAGGTCCGCCAGCTTGCGGATCATGTGATCCTCGAACACGTCGCGATCGCCATCGGCATAGGCCACCTGCCACATCAGCTCCACCACGCGGATCTTCTGGTCGCGGGTAAAGCGCTTGTTGACGAGCGAGGTGAACTGGAACGTATCGGAGGCCTCGCGCACTTCCGCTTCGGCGAGTTGAAGCAGCGCGCTCGTCTCGGCCGGGGTCAGGTGAAACTTGCCTTGCAGCGCCCGCGCAGTAGCCTCCCGCTCGTCGGCGGAAATTTCACCGTCGGCGCGCGACACCTCGAGCAGCAGCGCGGCGGTGGCGAGCTCGATCGTATGCTTGCTGTGGTTTGCTTCGGGGGAGGAAAAATTCCGGTCGAAGAATTCGCGGATCGAGTCGAGCATGTCGGGATCACTTGTCGTTGCTGTAGGCGAGGCTTCGGCCTCGCGCCGTGCGCCGTGCGAGGCTGAAGCCTCGCCTACGGAAATTGTTGGTGTCGCATCGTAGTGTCAGCGCGCGCCGGCCTTCTGCAGGATGGCCACCATCTCGCCATAGCCGCGACCCTTGGCGAGTGCCAGCGGCGTGGCCCCGCCACGATCGGTCAGCGCCGTGCTGGCGCCGGCTTCCACGAGCGCCTTCAGCGTGGCCACGTGCCGCGGGCCGCCGTTGCCGAGCACGATGGATTCGATCAGCGCCGTCCAGTGCAGGTTGTTGACGTGATCGAGCGGCGCGCCGGCCTTGATCAGGATGCGCACCACTTCGTCGTGGCCGAGATGCGCAGCCGCGATCAGTGCCGTGCCGTCGTAGCGGCTGGTCACGTTGCGCGGGTTGCCGCCGATGTCCAGTGCCGTGCGCAGCGTGACCGGGTCATCCGCCACCGCGGCGATCGTGATGATGTCGTAGCGGTCGGACTCGAGCGCATTGGGGTCCGCCCCCGCCTTGGCCAGCGCGCGCAGCGCATCCTGCTGCCGCGCGTAGGCCGCGACGTGCAGCGGCGTGCGGCCATAGCTGTCGCGGGCCTTGACGTCGGCGCCCTGTGCGAGCAACTGCGCAATCTGCGCCGTATCGCCGCGCGAGGCGGCGGCGAACAGTCCGGTGTACGCCGCGGTTTGCGCCGCGGTAGGCGGCACCTGCGCGGACAGCGGCGCGCCAGCGGCCAGCAGCGTCGACAGCAGCAGCAAGCGGAGTGTATTCAGCATGGGTCGTAGTGCAGGTAGCCGGCCAGCACGCCTTTCCGGTCGAGGACGCGCTCCAGCCGGCCGCACGCCACCATCGGCGGCGCGTCGCGCGCGGGGTAGTACAGCGGATTGCCCACGTTGGGCAGTGGCGGCGCGGCGGGATTCACCGGGTCGATCTGCGGATTGCCGCGGCCGGTGAGGTCCGCCACGCAGTCGACGGATGTGCCATCGGTCTGGACCACGCGGACAAGGCCGTTGCCGTGGTTCATCGGCCACGCCTTCGAGATCCATTTGGCCTTGGCGCCGTCGCGGGCGAGGCAGAGGTTCATGCCGGCGAGCAGGTCGGGAATGTAGTGCGCCCAGTCCTCGAAGCTCTTCGCGGCATAGTTGGCCACGGGCGCCGCCTTGGCATCGTAGGCCGCCTTGATCGTGCAGCATCCGGTGACCGCCTCGCCCGTGCGTATCGACAGGATCGCGCGGTGGGTCAGCGCCGGGCCCTCGGCCATTGTCGAGTTGCAGGCCTCCTCGCGCAGCGTCACCACCAGCGTTTCCTTGGGCAGGTGGGTCGAGTCGCCGCGCCACACCGTGACCGGCGGGGTCAGGAACCACAGCGTCTGCAGCGACCCGCTGAACACGACCTCGCGCTTGCCCTTGGCGCCGAGCGAACTGTAGCGTGCGGACGTGCGGTTGGCGTTCACGTTCCAGAACGGCTCCTCGCCGCGGCATTCGAGGCCCTGCACGACGATGGGTTGCGGCTGCGCAAAAGCCGCACCGCCCAACGTGCAACACAGCGCGCCGAGAACAAGCAAGCGAGAACGCATTTCGGACCGACCTTCGGCTAGGGCGCCACGATATTGCGGCGATCGGTGAATTCTAGCGCACCGTGCGCCGGATGGCTGTCACCGCGCCGCCGCCACCTGCGCCGGATTCCAGCCGCCGCCCAGCGCCCGCGCGAAGTCGACCGTGGACAGCTTGGCGTCGCGCGCGGCGGCGATGCGCAGCGTCTCGGCGGCGAGCAGCGAGCGTTGCGCGTCGATCACTTCGAGGAACGACGTGCGCCCCGCGTTGTAGCGCAGCATCGCCACTTCGAGCGCCTTGGCCACCTGGTCGCGGCGCGCCGTCTCGGCGGCCAGCACTTCGCGCGACGATGCGTTGGTCACCAGCGCATTGCGCACTTCACCGAACGCAACCTGCACGGTCTGCAGGTACTCGACCATCGCGCGGTCGTTGTTGGCCTTGGCCAGTTCCACCTGTGCCTCGATGGCCTTCAATGCGATCAGCGGCTGCAGGAGTCCAAGTCCGATGCTCCATATCGCGGCGGGACCGGAAAAGAGGGCGCCCGTGGTTGCCGCTTCGCTGCCGAAATACCCGCCCAGCTTGAACGACGGAAAGTAATCCGCGCGCGCCTGCTGGATCCGCAGCTCGGACCCCGCCAGCAGCGCTTCGGAGCGCCGGATGTCGGGCCGGCGGCCGATGACCTCCACCGGCAGCCCCGTGGGCAGCGGCGGCACGGCGGTGGCGGCGTCGATGGCGCTGCCGCGCGCCACGTCGGGCGCGAACACCGCCTGCGGCGAGCGTCCGGTGAGCGTGGTGACGGCCGTCTCGTACAGCCCGATCGCCCGCTTCGCGCGCGCGATGTCGGCGATGACGGCAAACTTCTCCGCTTCCGCCTGCCGCACGTCGTACTCGCCGATCAGGCCGCCGTCGAAGCGGTCCTGCTGCAGCGTCGCGGTTTCGGTGCGCAGCTTCAGCGTCGATTCCAGCACGCCCAGTTCGGCGTCGGCCGCGCGCAGCCGGAAATACGCATTGGCCACTTCGGCGGCCACGCCCACGCGCACGGTCTCGCGGTAGTAGCGCGCCGCGGTCAGGTCGTTCGCGGAGGCCAGCGCGCCGCTCCTGTACTTGCCCCACACGTCGAGCTCGTAGGACATCTCGATCGCCACGCGGAAATCATTGCTGGTCAGCGGCGTCCCAACGGGGAGCCGCTGCGAACCCACGCCGGAGATGCGTGAACGCGCCGGATCCACGGCCAGATTGATATCCGGGGCGAGATCCGACTGCGCCAGCAGTACCTGCGAACGCGCGGCCTCGATGCGCGCCAACGCGGTGCGCAGGTCGTAGTTCTGCGCAAAGGCTTCCTCGATCAGCCTGGTGAGCACCGGATCGTCGAATGCGAGCCACCAGCTTTGCAGGATGGCTTCCTGCGCCGGACTCGCGGTTCCCGCGGGAAGGTCGAGCTTGGGCGGCGCCGGTTGCACGACGGCGCAACCGGCCACCAGCACGCTGGCCAGCAGCGCGACGAGCAGCTTACTCATGACGGTCTCCCGATGCGGTGCCGCGCGGCGGGTGGCCCGGCGTGGCCGGCGCGGCAAGGTGCGCGACGGTGCGCGCATGCGCGATTTCGGCGGTCAGCTCGGCCTTGGTGCGGGATTCGCCCAGGCGCCGGTCGGTGATGAACTTGAAGAAGAGCGGCACGAAGAAGATCGCGAGGAACGTGGCGGCGATCATGCCGCCCATCACGCCGGTGCCGGTCGAATGCCGCGCGCCGGAGCCCGCCCCGGTGGAAATGGCCAGCGGCAGCACGCCGAGGATGAACGCGAGCGACGTCATCAGGATCGGCCGGAAGCGCAAGCGCGCGGCCTCCATCGCCGCCGCGGAAGCGGACATGCCTTCGTGGTGCTTCAGCACCGCAAACTCGACGATCAGGATCGCGTTCTTCGCGGCCAGGCCCAGCAGCGTGACGAGGCCGATCTGGAAGTACACGTCGTTGGTCAACCCGCGCAGCCAGATCGCGGCGAGAGCCCCGAAGGTGCCGAAGGGCAGCGCCAGCAGCACGGACAGCGGCAGCGACCACTTCTCGTACTGCGCCGCCAGGATCAGGAACACCATGATCACGGCGAGGCCCAGCGCGAACGTGGATGCGCCGCTCGAGCGCTTTTCCTGGTACGACGTGCCGCCCCAGTCGTAGCTGAAGTCGGCCGGCAGGACCTCGTTGGCGATCTGCTCGACGCGCGCGATGGCCTGGCCCGAACTGTAGCCGGGCGCCGCCTGGCCGAAGATCTTCACCGCCGGCAGGTTGTTGAAGCGGTCGAGCGAATCCGGCCCCGACGAATACTTGACGGAGGCGAGCGACGTCAGCGGAATCATGTCGCCCTTGTCCGAGCGCACGTAGATCGAGCCGATGTCGTCGGGACGCGCGCGGGCCGTGGGCTCGGCCGACATCAGCACCTGCCACGCGCGACCATACTTGTTGAAGTCGTTGACGTAGTAGGTGCCCAGCGTTGCCGAAAGTGCATTGAAGATCTCGTTGATCGGCACGCCGACCTTCTTGGCCTTCTCGCGATCGACGTCGACGAAGAGTTGCGGCACGTTGGCGCGCCACAGCGTCTGCGCGCCGCCTAGTTCCTTGTCGGTGTTCACGCGCTGCAGGAACTGCTGCGTCACCTCGTTTAAGCGCTTGCTGCCGCCCTCGCCGCGGTTCTGGATGTAGAACTCGTAGCCGCCCGCGTTGCCCAGCCCGAAGATCGGCGGCGGGTTGAAGGCCAGGACCAGCGCTTCCTTGATGCCCGCGGTCTTGCCGAACAACTCACCGACCAGATCCTTGGCCGTGACCTCGCGCTTGTCCCACGGAATCTGCGTGACGAACATCGTGGCGGCATTGTTGCGATAGCCGCCGCCGAGGAAGTCGAAGCCGGTGAACGAGATCACGTCGGCGTTGGCGGGGTTGGAGCGGACGGCCTTCTCGACCTCGGCCACGACCTTGTCGGTGCGCGCCAGCGTGGCGCCGTCGGGCAGGATGACTGCGGCGATATAGAAGCCCTGGTCTTCGTCCGGGACGAGGCTGCCGGGCGTGTACTTCCACAAGCCGGCGGTGATCGCCACCATGCCGAGGAACAGCACGACGCCGACGATGCCGCGGCGGATCATCCACGTGACGCCCGACGTGTAGTGCGACGTGACGCGCGCGAAGAAGCGGTTGAAGGCGGCGAAGAAGCCGCGTTTGGGCGCTTCCGTGTGCTTCAGGATCAGCACGCATAGCGATGGCGTCAGCGTCAGCGCGACGAAGCCCGAGATGACCACCGCAATCGAGATGGTCACCGCAAACTGGCGATACAGTTCACCGGTGAGTCCGCCCAGGAAGGCGATGGGGATGAACACGGCCGTCAGCGTCAGCACGATCGCGATCACCGGCCCGGTCACCTCGTGCATCGCCTTGATCGCGGCCTCGCGCGTGGTGGCGCCGTCCTCGCGCATGATGCGCTCGATGTTCTCCAGCACGACGATGGCGTCGTCGACGACGATGCCGATGGCCAGCACCATGCCGAACAGCGTGAGCGTGTTGATCGAATAGCCGAGCAGGAACAGCCCGGCGAACGTGCCCAGCAGCGAAACCGGCACGGCCACCAGCGGAATGATCGTGGCGCGCCAGCTCTGCAGGAACAGGTAGACGACGAGGAACACGAGGATCATCGCCTCGATCAGCGTATACACCACTTCGCGGATCGACACTTCGACGAAGCGCGTCGTGTCGTACGGCGTCGCGAAGGCGATGCCTTCGGGGAATTTGGTCGCAAGCTCGGCCATGGTCTTGCGAGCGCTCTTGGCGACGTCCAGCGCGTTTGCGCCCGGCTGCAGGAAGACCCCCACGAGGGTTGCCGGCTGGCCGTTGTAGCGGCCGATGAAATCGTAATCCTTCGACCCCAGTTCCACGCGCGCCACTTCGGAGAGCCGCACGGTGGAGCCGTCCGGGTTGGCGCGCACGATGATCTGGCCGAACTGCGCGGGATCGGACATCCGGCCCTGCGTGGTGATCGTGTAGACGAGGTCCTGTCCCTTGCTGATCGGGGCCTGCCCCACCTTGCCCGCGGCGAACTGCGCGTTCTGCTCGTTGATGGCCCTGGCGACATCACCCGGCGTCAGCTTCAGTTGCGCGAGGCGATCGGGTTTGAGCCAGATCCGCATCGCGTAGTCCTTGGCGCCGAAGATCTGCACGTTGGTCGTGCCGGGCAGCCGTTTGAGCTGGTCGAGCACGTTCAGCGTGACGTAGTTCGAGATGAAGAGGTCGTCGTGGCTGCCATCCGGCGAGTAGAACGCCAGCACCTGCAGGAACGACGACGACCCGCGCTCCACCGTCACGCCCTGCCGCCGGACCTCCTCCGGCAGCCGCGCCTCCACCTGCTTCACGCGATTGTTGACGTTGACGGCAGCGTCGTCGACGTTGGTGCCGATCTCGAACGTGACCTGGATCGACACGGCGCCGCTCGACGTCGACGTCGAGCTCATGTAGATCATGTTGGGCACGCCATTGATCGCGTTCTCGATCGGCGCGGCCACGGTGGCCTCGAGCACTTCGGCGGAGGCGCCCGGATAGAACGCCGCCACCGTGACGACGGGCGGCGCGATCTCCGGATACTGGGCAATGGGAAGCGTGCGCATCGCAGCGAGGCCGGCGAGCACGAGGAACAGCGAGATCACGGCCGCGAAGATCGGCCGGTCGATGAAGAAGCGCGAGAACATGGTGTTGGCGCCTCGATCAGGACTTGGGCGCGGATTGGGACGCAGGGGCAGGCGCCCCCGGCGCTGCCGGCGCGCTGCCTGCGGGCGTCGCTTCACCCAGCACGATCGGCGCGCCCGGCCGCAGCTTGGCCAAGCCGTCGGTGATCACGCGATCGCCGGCCTTCAACCCGCTTTCGACCACCCATTGGTTGGTGCCGCCGATTTCGACCCAGTCGCCGAGCGTGACCGGACGCACGGCAGCGATGTCCTTGCCGTCCTTGTCCTTGCCCGTCACGTAGACGAACTTGCCCTGCGGGCCGTCGAGCACGGCGATCTGCGGCACCGCGAGCGCGTTGTTGCGCACGGCGCCACCCAGCTTCACGCGGACGAACTGGCCGGGCTTCAGCGCGTTGTCGCTGTTCACCACTTCGGCGCGCATTTCGAACGTGCCGGTGGAACTGTTGATGCGGGTGTCGGCGAAGTTGATCCTGCCCTTGCGCGCCAGCGTGGAGCCATCGGCCAGCCGCACGGTTACTTCGTAGGCGTTGTCCTTCGGCAGCGTCAGGCGGCCTTCCTGCACGGCGCGGTTCAGCGCGAGCTGCTCGTTCTCCGCGATCGCGAACGGAATCCACATCGGGTCGACCTGCGACACCGTGGTCAGCAGCGTGTCGTTGGCATTGACGAGGCTGCCTTCGGACTTGGGCGCGCGGCTCGAGAGACCCGAGATCGGCGCGACCACCTTGGTATAGCCGAGATTCAATTGCACTTCGGCGAGCTTGGCCTGCGCGGCCTTGACGCCGGCGGCGGCGAGTTCGACGTTGGACGCCGCATCGTCGGCTTCCTTCTGGCCCACCGCGCGGCGCTCGGCCAGCGGCTTCAGGCGGCCAAGCTCGCGCTCGGCCTGCGCCAGCTGCGCCTGCGAGCGCGCTACCTCGGCTTCAAGCGCCGCCGTCTGCGCGGCAAGCTGCTTGGGATCGATCGTGAACAGCACCTGGCCGGCCTTGACCGGCGCGCCTTCCTGGAAGAGTTTCTTCTCCAGGATGCCGGTGACCCGCGCCCGCACTTCGACCTCCTTCGACCCGGTGGTCTGGCCGACATACTCATACGATGCCGGAATCGACTTCGGCTGCACGGTGATCGTGGTCACCTGCGCGGGCGGAAAGCCCTGGAACGCGCCCCCCTGCGGCGATTGGCCGCAGGCGCTCAGAAGGAGCGCCGATAGGGCGACCGCAGCGATGAACGTGGGAACACGGCGGATAATCATGGACATGGTGGAACTCCAGACGGGGTCGGCGGGTATCGGTACGCTGCGCCGCAACTTGCCAAGGACGGCAAGATAACATACATTCATGGATGTTTGTAAACAAGAGTCTGCTTGGATCACAAGAAAATGGTACGAAAGACGAAGGAAGAAGCCCGGGAAACCAGGGAGCGCCTGCTCGATGCGGCGGAGACCATCTTTCGCGAGCGCGGCGTGACCCGCACCTCGCTGGCGGAGGTGGCCACCGCCGCGGGAATGACCCGCGGCGCGGTCTACTGGCACTTCAAGGACAAGGCCGACCTGTTCACCGCGATGTGCGATCGCGCCACGATGCCGCTCGATGCCATGTTCGAGCGGGCCCTCGACGCCGAGGTGGCCGATCCGATGGCGATGCTGCGCGAACTTTCGGTGGGCGCGCTGCAGAGCCTGGCCGCCGACGCGCGGGCCCAGCGCGTGTTCGAGATCATCTTTCACAAGACCGAAATGGTCGACGCGCTGGCGGGTGCGGCCACTGCGCATCGCGACGAGCGCAAGCAGTGTCTCGGCCAGATCGAGGCGATCATCCAGCGTTGCGCGGCGGTCGGGCAATTGCCGGCCGATACCGATGCCGCGCTGGCCACGCTGGGGCTGCACGCGCTGATGGTGGGCATCATGCACGAATGGGTGCTCGACTCCACGGCCTACGACCTGCACGCCGCCGCCCCTGCGCTGATCGACCTGTACCTCGCGGGACTGCGCCAGAGCCCGCCGCGCCGTGCGCCGCGCGTGATGCCCCGGGTGTATCCCAAGACCGCGCTCGTCTGATCGAAACTGCACGCCGTCAAAACGGCGTTGCGCCCGCCCCGGCATAATCTCCCGGGTCTCCCACTTCACTGG
This sequence comes from Betaproteobacteria bacterium, assembly GCA_031410015.1. Taxonomy (GTDB): domain Bacteria; phylum Pseudomonadota; class Gammaproteobacteria; order Burkholderiales; family Casimicrobiaceae; genus VBCG01. Next base: position 8,887 of record JANNYI010000156.1, read on the forward strand.
CAGGTCGAACATGAAAACAATCCACCGGGTGGGCGTCATCGGCGCCGGCACCATGGGCAACGGCATCGCGCAGAACTGCGCGGTCGCCGGCCTCGACGTCGTGATGCTCGACGTGCAGGACGCGGCGGTGCAGCGCGGCCTGAAGGCGATCCACGGCAGCCTCGAGCGCCTCCTCAAGAAGGAAAAACTGTCGGTGGCGGATCGCGACGCCGCGCTGGCGCGGATCGCGGGCACCACGGCCTACGGCGACTTGAAGGGCTGCGACCTCATCATCGAGGCGGCCACGGAAAGTCTCGAGCTCAAGCTGAACATCCTGCGCCAGGTCGATGCGCTGGCGGGGCCGCAGACGCTGATCGCGACCAACACGTCGTCGATCTCCATCACCACGCTCGCGGGCGTGATGACGCGGCCCGCCGATTTCATCGGCGTGCATTTCTTCAATCCGGTGCCGATGATGGCGCTGGTGGAACTGGTGCGCGGGCTGCAGACCTCCGCCGCCACGGTCGACGCGGCCATCGCCTTCGCCAAGCGGCTCACCAAGACGCCGATCGTGGTCAAGGACAGCCCCGGCTTTGTCGTCAACCGCATCCTTTGCCCGATGCTCAACGAAGCGGTGTTCGTGCTGCAGGAAGGGCTCGCCACCGCCGAGGACATCGACAACGGCATGAAGCTGGGCTGCAGCCATCCGATCGGTCCGCTCGCGCTCACCGACATGGTCGGCCTCGACGTGCTGCTGGCGGTGATGAACGTGTTCTACGCCGACTTCGGCGATTCCAAGTACCGGCCCGCGCAGCTCCTGAAGCAGATGGTCGCCGCGGGGCACCTCGGCCGCAAGACCGGGCGCGGCTTCTACGACTACTCGCAGGACAAGAAATGACCTATGCAACCGTATTGCTGGAAGAGCGCGAGCCGGGCATCTGGCTCCTGACGATCAATCGGCCGAAGCAGCTCAATGCGCTGGCGCCGCAGGTGGTCGCCGATATCGCCGCGGCAACGCACGCGGTTGCGGTCAACGCCAAGGCGCGCTGCCTGCTCGTGACGGGCGCCGGTGATCGCGCATTCGTGGCCGGCGGGGACATCGGCGCGATGGCCGCGATGTCGGTGCTCGAGGCGCGTGACTTCGCGGTCCAGGGACATGCCGCCTTTCGCGCGTTCGAACTGGCGCCGATGCCGGTGATCGCGCTGGTGAACGGCTTTGCACTCGGTGGCGGGTGCGAATTGGCGCTGGCGTGCGACTTCATCGTGGCCTCCGAGAAGGCCACGTTCGGGCAGCCCGAAGTCAATCTCGGCATCTGTCCCGGCTTCGGCGGCACGCAGCGGTTGACGCGCGTGGTGGGCCGGTCGATGGCGCTCGAACTCGTCACCACCGGCCGGATGGTCAAGGCCGACGAGGCGTTGCGCATCGGTCTCGCCAATCACGTCGTGCCGGCAGAGGCGCTGCTGGACAAGGGACTCGAACTGGCACGGATGATCGCTGCCAAGGGTCCGGTGGCGGTCAAGTATTCGAAGCACCTGGTGCATCGCGGCCAGGACATGGATCTCGCCAACGCCAACGCCTTCGAGGCCGATGTGTTCGCGCTGCTGTGCGCCACCGACGACAAGCGCGAAGGCATGGCCGCGTTCGTGGAGAAGCGCGCGCCGGTGTTCACCGGGCGCTAGCGGCCTCTTCATCGCCGCTGTGCGTTGTCGCTGTAGGCGAGGCTTCAGCCTCGCGCGGCGATGCGCGAGGCTGAAGCCACGCCAACGGGGTTTGCGATGCGCGAGGCTGAAGCC
>JANNYI010000157.1:0-13707 GCA_031410015.1 Betaproteobacteria bacterium
CGAAGCCGCAGGACGCCGCGCCACGCCGAACACCCACGGATGGCTGCTCGCCGAGCCGGCGAGGTGGGCAAGCATCTCGGCCGACGCGGCATCCATCTGGTGCGCGTTCTCGAGCACGAACAGCGCGGGTCCGGCGAACAATGCAGTAAGAAAGGTGCCGACGGACTCGTGCAACCTGGTGCGGCGGTTCTTCTCGGCCAGCAACTCGACCTCCGCCGTCGAGGGAATCTCGAGCCCGCACGCGATACCGACAAGCGGCAGCCAGGGCTGCAGTTGCGGCGCGTGCTTCGCTATCATTTCGCGCAGGCGCTGCTCGACCGCCTCGTCGGGATCGTCGCGCCCGAACGCCATCAACTCGCGCAGGAGCTCGCGCCAGATGGCGTACGGCGTGGATGCGGTGTAGGCCTCGCAGACCGCGTGCGATACGTGAAATCCGGTCGCCTGCTCGCGCAACGCCTCCAGCAGGCGCGTCTTGCCCACACCCGCCTCGCCGACGATCTCGATCAACTGCCCATTGCCGGTGCGGGCAGCGTCCAGTACGTGGCGGAGCGCCTCGAGTTCCGTGTCGCGCCCCAGCAACTGCAATTGCTGCGCGGTTCCCCGGCGCGTCCGTGAACCCACGGCGGGACCCACCGCCCACGCCTGGATCGGCTTCGCCTTGCCCTTGACCAGGAAAGGTTCGAGCGCCGTCGTCGCGAACAGCGTGTTCGAACGGTCGAGCACATCGGCCGTGGCATAGATGAGCCCCGGCTCGGCCTTGGCCATCAGCCGCGCGGAAAGATTCACCGCATCGCCCATCACGGTGTACGTGCGGCGATAGAACGGTCCGATGTCGCCGGCGAAGATGGCGCCGCGATGCACACCGATCCGGATCGCGATGGGGATATCGGCATCGATGATCGCGCGCAGCGCGAGCAACATGCGCTCCTCGTCGTCGCCGGTGACACTCGGCGCACCGGCAGTCAGGATCAGCTTGCCGCCATCGAGGTCCACGTCGGAGCCGAGGAATGCCACGCCCTGTTCCTCGGTGGCGGCCTCGACCACGGAAACCAGGCGATGCAGCGCCTCGGCGGCGGCGGCAGGTCCGCTGCGTTCGATGAGCGCATCGGTGCCGGTGATCCGGACGAACGCAATCGTGACCGGCCGGTGCTCGGAGGCGCCGCCGCCTTCCAGCACGTGCGCCCGCACGGCCGGCGCGAGGCAATGCGCGAGCGCTTCGGGTGCAATTCGCGGGCGCGCGACCAGTGGCAGCGCCTCTGCGTTGCCCGGCGGCTCGCGCACCAGCAGCACGCCCGGCCCCTTGGCCGCGCCCAGGCACCGGCCCGGCAGCAGCGCGCCCGTCTCCGGGCTGATCAGGATCTGGCCGGCGCCGGCCGTGTGCTCCATCGACACCACGCGGCTCCAGGCGGGCCCCATCGGCAGCAACTCCGTATGCGATGTGCCGACCGCGAAGAAATGAAAGCGTCCGGAATGCACGCCCTGCGACATCCGCAGCGTGACCTTGGCACCGGGGATGTCGATCCGGCCGACATCGCGCAGCACGCGGCGCATCAACACGGCCGCGCGACACGCGCGTGCCGGGTGGTCGGCATCCTGAAACCACAGCAACAGCGCATCGCCGCCGAACTTGAGCAGGCTGGCGCCGTTGTCGTACGCCACCTGCAGGATCGACTCGAAGCTGTTTCCGATCACGTCGGTGATCTGTTCCGACCCCTCGCGACCCTTGCTAGCCAGGCGTTCCGACAACTTGGTGAACCCCGAGATGTCGACGAACGCCACGGTGCCGTCGGCGGTCCACCAGCGTCCGGCGGGATCGTCGACCAGGTGCTGCTGCAGGATCCTCGGCGTATAGAGGCCGGCTCGATCGGCGTGGTGTTGCGGCTGCGGCACGTTCTGCTCCTGCATCTTGTTGGATGGCAATGCCGCGGAGTGTACGCAATTTCCGGCGGCCGTTTCGGCACCGGCAGTCTGACGAAGCACGGCGCAGGCGCGATCAGCGCACCCGGAAACCGCCCGACGTTCGATTCACGACACGCAGTCCAGCACCTTGCGCGGCCGCGTCCCGGTTCGCCACTGCCACAGCGCGCCGTCCTGGGTCAGCGCGATGCTGGTGTCCGACCCTGCCGCAGCGCCAACGACCTCCGCCAGCACGCTGCGCGGGTCCGGACTTTCGTTGCGGCCCCAGATCCACAGCGACTTGTCGGCGCGTATCGCCAGCGAATGACTGGCGCCGGTGGCGATGCCGGTAACCCCGTCGAGAATGGCGCCCCACCGGATGGCCTTGTCGCCCAGGCCGTGCCGCCCGAGCGGCCCGTAGATGTTGCCGCCGGTGCCCTGCACCACGCCGCGGTTGTCGAGCAGGATGGCGTGGCCGGTGTGGCTCTTGATGTCCTGCACGCCGGCGGCCACGCGCACATACGTTGACGTGGTGTCGAGCCGGCCGTCGCCATACTGGCCGCGATGCGCGTTGCCCTGTGCGTAGAGATTGCCGTCCGCCGTCACGTAGTAGTTGGTGCCATCGCCCACCGAGGCTGCCTTGACGTTGCCGGCCAACGGCAAGGGACTGCGGCCGCGCTCCACGTGCACGAGGCTGCCGTCCGCCTTGATGGCCAGCACGCCCGCATTTCCTGCGGCGAAGGACTTGACACCTTCGAGCAGCACTTCGGCGTTGCGCGCGTCGCTGCTCCACGCATGCAGTCGCCCGTCACTGGTCAGCGCGTAGCTCTCGTTCCTGCCGACGCCGACCTGCGCGACATCGCGCAGGGCCTGCCTGGGCGCATCGTCACCGGTCCACTCATAGGCGGCGCCGGCGCAGATGGCCAAGTGCCGGTCGTAGTACGACGCGAGGCGCGGCGTCGAGCTGTCGGCATGGGCGTGCAACGCCACACCTGCCAGCAGGGCGATGCACCAGGACCGCCGCCAGGATCGGTGTGGCTTGCTGCTCATTCGACGATCCTGCCGCGCGTGGCCTTGATCTGTCCACGCTTCACCTTCGAATCGACGCGCCGCCGCTGCGAGCCCTTGGTCGGCTTCGTGGCCCGGCGTATGCGCGGCACCACGGCCGCCGCGTCGACCAGCTCCTGCAGCCGCGCCAGCGCGTCGTCGTGGTTCTGGTCCTGCGTCCGGTAGCGCTGCGCCTTGATGATGACCACACCGGCGCTGGTGATGCGCTGGTCGCCGCTCGCCAGCAGCCGCGCCTTGACCGGGTCCGGCAGCGACGAGGCATGCACGTCGAAGCGCAGGTGCACTGCGGACGACACCTTGTTGACGTTCTGCCCGCCGGCACCCTGCGCCCGGATGGCGGTCCACTCGATTTCACTTTCCGGGATCAGGAGCGGCATGAACGGTGTGCAGGGATCGTGGCGCTGCGGTACTCAGCGCGGCGTGGGCTCGCGGCCGCCCATCTGTCGCGCGATCATCCACCCCGGATACTCGGCCGGCAGCGCGCTGACCGCATCCAGCGTGGCCAGATCGGTAGCCGACAGCGTGAGCGTGGTCGCCTCGATGTTGTCGCGCAGCTGCTCTTCAGTCTTGGCGCCGATGATCACCGTGGTGACATGCTTCTGCGCCAGCACCCACGCCAGCGCGACGCGGGCCACGCTGACGCCGTGCGCGGCACCGATCACACGCATCGCATCGATGCAGTCGAACGCGCGTTCGCGCTGGATCGGCGGAAAATCAAACGTCGTGCGGCGCGAACCGGCGGGGCCGTCCTGCTCGCGCGAGTACTTGCCGGAGAGGAAGCCGCCGGCCAGCGGACTCCACACCATCAGCCCCATCTGCTGGTCGGCCAGCACCGGCGCCAGCTCGCGCTCGAGATCGCGGCCCGCGATCGTGTAGTAGGCCTGCAGCGATTCGAAGCGGCTCCAGCCGTGCTGCGCGGACAGGCCATTGGCCTTGGCGATGTGCCACGCCGCGAGATTGGAGCAGCCGATGTTGCGCACCTTGCCGGCGCGCACCAGGTCGTCCAGCGTGCGCAGCGTTTCATCCAGCGGCGTGAACGCGTCGTAGCCGTGGATCTGATAGAGGTCGATCCAGTCGGTGCCGAGACGCTGCAACGAAGCGTCGATCGACGCCATGATGTGCGCGCGCGACAGGCCCACGTCGTTGGGACCGGGTCCGGTGCGCAGCCGCACCTTGCTGGCCAGCACGACGTCGTTGCGGCGCGCGCCCAGTGCCTTGCCGAGAATCCGTTCGGACTCGCCCTCGGCATAGACGTCGGCGGTGTCGAAGAAGTTGATGCCCGCGTCGAGCGCCAGTCCCGTCAGCCGGTCCGCCTCCTGCTGCGGTGTGCGGCCGATCTTTTCCCAGATGCCGGACGCGCCGCCGAAGGTCATCGAACCGAAGCAGAGTTCGGAGACGAAGAGTCCGGTACGGCCGAGAGTGTTGTAGCGCATGGTGGAGTCCTGACGACACCGCAAAGTAAAACGACGATGGTAGCGCACCCGCAAAGCCTTCGCGTGCGCGATGTTCATACGAACCTTCAAAGCCGAACCGGTATAAAAGCCGGATCGGGACCCAGCACACGGCTGCGGTCATATTCGGGATCGCGCCCATCACTGCTTCAGGAACGACCTCCATCGGAGACCGCTGGAACGCAATTGCACCCTGCAGTAGCTGAGGTTGATGCCTATGCTCGTGCCCTTTGTGGGCCAATAAGCGCGACTTCCGGCCGTACTATGGCTCTCGGCACGAGCTTGCTGACTCATAACAATACCTGTCAGAAACAACAGGTGTTAGAAGCTGAAGGTAGGTCTATTGTCCTAGTCACTTCCATCGTTCCGAGGAAATAGCGTGCGGACTCGACGACCATGCGTGGGACAAGGTATATGCCGGCTAGCCCAACTGCTGCCAGTGATCGCTGTGGCCCTTTACAGCGGTTTGGCTTTGGCACAAAGCTACCTCGAATCGGAAGTAATCAACATCGGCGGTGCCGACCTTTTGTTTGATTCAGCGGGTTATGCCCACGTAGGGGGAATTGTCGACTCCTACAATTTTCCCGGCATTGATAGCGGGGCGATCACCAACGCTGGATATGGGTTGCGCTACGTCGCCAAAATTGACCCGGCCACGCGGAAGCCCATGTGGGTCACGGTTGTAGGCGCCCCGACGAAGGCGCTGAACTCTGGACCAAGCCATTCGTTCGTCGATGATGAGGTGCGTGGCTTAGCACTTCACAGCAATGGATTTACCTACCTAGTCGCCTACGACGGAAGCACGAATTTCCCGCTTACCGGGGGCCAATACCAGTTAGCCACAAGCAAGTACGTGTTCCGCGTCAGTCCTACGGGACAGGTGAGCCGGTTCTCCACAGCGCTCGATCCGGCCATCCGCCGCGTGGGTGCGATAGCGCTGGATGCCGTAGGGAACATTTACTTGACTGGCAGCGCTACCGGCGGACTGCTTACTACGGCAAACGCGCCGTTTCCCGTAGGCAGCGTCGCACCTGGGTGCATAGCACCATACGTGCTAAAGCTTGACCCCACAGGGCAGTCGACGAGCTACGCCAGCTATCTTGGTTACGCCGGTACGCAGGGCGAACGTTGTGGGTCCGGCTCGGCGCTGGGTGTTTTCGATCCGACCGGATTCGCAATGGCAGTCGACGCGACCGGGAACGCTGTAGTTGGCGGGCAGGCCGAGCCCGGGGTTCGAGCTACTGCAGGATCTCCCGACACCGGGTCCAAGCAGGCGACGATGTACATTCCCACATTCACACTGCACGCATCGCATGCATTCGTAACCAAGATAGATGCGGCAGGAACGGCCATCATTTTTTCAGCCCGGCTTGGGGGTGCAGAACGCGACCGCGTCACCAGCATCGCTTTAGATACTTCTGGGGCCGTGTACGTCGGTGGCAAGACATCGTCAAGCGGCTTTCCCAGCACCCCGGATTTTGGTCCGGTGTACCCGTATTCGTCGGACTCCTGCCCCGGATATCCCTCAAACGCACCCGAAATGGGGTTCGTCAGCAAGCTTTCGGCGGATGGACGACAGATTTTGTACTCGGGATTCATGCCGGTGTATGGCGAACAGCTGGCCAATTGCGGAGGTAGTCCAGGCACCACCTTTGCACCGGTGAAAATTGTGCTGGATTCCACCGGCAGGGTATACGCCACGGGCACTCATAGTTACCAGCGCGCCTATACCGCGTCCCCCAACTCGATCCTTACACTGAATGCTCAAGGGCTTTTCTATGTGATCTCCGCAGATGGACGCACGGTCGAATACTCAACGCCGTACGCGGGCATCTCCCCACACGCCGCAGCCATCGATTCATGGGGTCACTACTGGGTCGTTGGTTCTACGTTAAAACGATTCAGCATCGGAAGTTTGCCCGTCGAATTCACGAATTCAATTCCGTTATGCGCGCCCTCGGGTACCGTGAGCGCTCGCGTCGCCGGCGCCAACAATTTTGGCATCGTCGAGTTTTTCGTCGATGGGGTAAGCGCTGGAACAGCAGGTGTAGCCAATAGTCTAGCCACCAAATCAGTTGCATTGCCTCCAGGGGCGCGGAAGCTGCTTGCGACCTACCATGGGTCAAGTTATTTCGACGGCTATTCGTCGGAGCCGACTTACATGCCGGTGAACCAGACCGGGGCTTGCCAATGAAGCGACTGCAAAGAGTATTGCTTGCAATACTTCTATTTGTCGTCGGATTTGGCCACGCCAGCGCCGATGCAATCTGGTGGGCGAATGATGCCATCATTTCGCGCTTCGAGTCCTCGACGGGACAACAACGATCGCGCGAGACGCCTGCGCGCGTCCGAGCAATAGCGCCGGTGCCAGACGGCGGCGCGTGGCTGGTCGTTGGCGATACATTGATGTTCCTGGATCACGATCTCGCCACAACTATTGTGGTCTCCATGGAGAGGGACACACTCGATGCGCCGACGTTTGCGGCAGCCGACGCGGACGGTGGCGCTTGGGTCGCGGCAGGCGCGTGGTTGCATCACTTCGACAGGGCAGGCGTGCCAGTGTTGGCGTGGCGCCGTGAGACTTCCATCACGGCGCTGGCCGTCGGAGGTCCCAGGGCTATATGGCTAGCTGACACTTCGGGAATACACCAGGTCACGGCCGAAGGTGTGGTGGTCCAATCGATTCAGCCTATCGCCGGCAGCACGCCTTCGGCCATGTTGCTCGACCCCGCGGGCGGGTATCTTTGGGTACTCAACACGGAGTTTGCGATACAGCTCGACGTGCTTGCGCGATTCGCGGAACAGACCCGATTCAAGTTGCCGCCGGAGACGTCGGCTGCTGCAGTCGACGTAGCAACTGGTACGCTCTGGTTGCTTTCGCATCACAACCTTGCCACTTTTAATCGCGATGCCACGCCGGTGGCGTCGTGGCAGGTGCCGCGCGGCGCCGTCAATGCGCCCTCGGCGTTGGCGATCGATATCCTCGCAGATCGGCTTTGGATTGGCGACGTTCTTGGGACGACAGCGCTCAATCGCGAAACGATGCAATGGATACGTTTGACAAGCGGTGAACCGACTTCGGTTATCGCGGGGGCCTATCGATCGTTGATGCCAACGCTCACGTTGAGCAGCGGAAGCGCGCTCCGCCCCACAGATATTCGATTCCAGTTCGGTGCCCACTGCAATGGGGTCCCCTGTACTGGGAAGTCTCGCTACTTGCAGAAATTTGAGTTGCGGGCCTCAATCGGCGGCTCGGATATTGGCGACCAATTTGCGATAGATCGCGATGCGGGCACGGCGCACTTGTCCAATATTGAATCGTTGAATGCCGGGTCGAGCACATTACGAGCGTCGGTTTCCGACACATACGGAAATCATTCCGCCGAACTCGAGCTCGACTTACCCACGTTATTGGGCACGACTCGCAATGCAACGCAGCGCAAGGTCAATGCGCTTCCAACAGTCAGCATCACGGCGCCGGCCAACAACGCTATTTTCGTCGCGCCTGTCACGGTCGCGATAGCCGCCTCGGCAGCAGATAGTGATGGCACGATTACCAAGGTGGAGTTCTATCGCGACGCTGTATTGCTAGGCACTGACACCACTTCGCCCTATTCGTTTTCGTGGGCCAATGCGCCTATTGGTCTCTACAAACTTACCGCCAAGGCGTATGACAACGCAGGCGGCATCACGACGTCGGCCATTGTCAACATCCAAGTCAAGGCGAATGTGGCGCCAACCGTGTCGTTAACGGCGCCCGTCAACAACAGTGCATACACGGCACCGGCGAGCATCAACATGACTGCTACCGCAGCAGACAGCGACGGTACGATCGCTAGCGTTGATTTCTACCAGGGTACAACCAAGCTGGGAACCGACACGACCGCGCCGTACGCGTTTAGTTGGAGCAACGTCGCGAGCGGCACCTACAGTCTTACCGCAAAAGCAACCGACAACAAGGGCGCGGTAACGACATCAAGCACGGTCACGGTGAAGGTCAACCAGCCGCCGGCAGTGACCATTTCAGCGCCCCCTGACAATACGATTCTCCTCACTCCAGCCACGGCCACTATTTCCGCTACCGCCAGCGATAGTGGCGGTAGCGTGAGCAAAGTCGAGTTCTACCGAGACGGGGTTTTGCTCGGCACCGATACCACGTCGCCGTACAGCTATGTTTGGTCCAATATTCCAGTCGGGACATATGTGATCACCGCGAAGGCTACCGACAATCTCGGTGCTACCACGGTGTCGGCGGCGCGAACGCTTAGGGTAAACGCCAACTTGGCACCGACTGTAACGCTTTCGTCTCCAGCGAATGGCGCATCATTTATCGCGGGCGTCCCGGTCGTCATCTCGGCCACCGCGACCGACCCCGACGGCGCTATTTCCAAGGTCGATTTCTTCCGGGACAATCCTACTTACGGAAATTCGCTGATCGGTTCGGATTCGACCAGTCCGTACAGCATCACGGTGCCTCTCTCGCTTGGCGACAATGCGCTCACCGCGGTCGCTACCGACAACAAGGGCGCGACGACAACGTCGGCACCGATCGCAATCACGGTGATACCCAATCAGTTGCCTTCGGTTACGTTGACCAGCCCGGTCAATGGACAGGCCTTCCCCGCGCTCACGCCACCCGACATTGCGCTGGCGGCTACCGCAAATGACGCCGACGGCACCATCGCGAACGTAAAGTTTTATTACCGCGCAGCTGCAACCGCTGACGATCCCAGTCCCGTTCGGAACTTACTTGCCACGATAGCCACGCCACCCTTTCAATTTGTATGGCGTGCCGTTCCAAACACGGGGGTGTGCATTAATGGCGTCTGCTCTCCCAGCGACTATGAGGTGACTGCGGAAGCAACAGATAACGCGGGCGGGGTGACAGGCAGCGATTCTGCGTACATCACAGTTCCCAACAGCACACCGTGGACGCTTGAAATCACGGCACCGTTTGACAATTTTCCCGTGATTTTCCGTGCGCCGGCAACGCTCGTTTTGAATGCCACCACGCAAGTCCAGCCTTTGGTTGCGGATCCAGTTGTCAAGGTGGAATTCTTCGGCGACGGCAACCTGATTGGAACAATCGTTGGCGCGCCAAACGGGGGGGCAGGCGAATACGTGTCCATATGGCGCAACGTAAGCGCCGGAACGCATGTTGTCAGCGCGAAGCTGTATGACGCCGCCGGGTTTGTGGTGAATGCCTACCCAGTCACCATCAAAGTTCGCGAGTTCACCGAGCCGCCAACGGTAGCCGTCACAGCACCCGCCAACGGGCAATCGTACCTGTCCAATCAGAGCGTACCCATCGTTGCCAACGCTAGCGACGTGGACGGCACCATTGCGCAGATCGCGGTATCAGTCGACGACGTGCAAGGGTCTCCAGACGTAATCTCACCAACCAGCGCAACATGGACGGGAGTTCGCATCGGTGTTCACGTAGTCTCAGCGACCGCCACCGACAATGGCTTCGCGCAGGCGAACGCCAAGCCCGTCCATATCCGAGTCTTGCCTGACAAACGTCTTCAGGCTGTGGTACTGACCAGCCCTGCGCCAGGTACGGTCACCAATCCCGTCGAGTTGGTTGCAGATGTCGGCGCGCCGGATGGCGGCATGGACAAAGTTCATTTCTACGACGGGACAACGTTGTTGGGGTCGGTGGTCGCACCTCCTTATCGCTTGGTCGTCTCACTTGGCAATGGCGTCCATACCATTAAGGCGCGCGCGGTGCTATTCAGCAACGCTGGAATGGAATCGACTCCTGTAACAATCACGGTCAGCGGCGCCAACGTAGCGCCTAGCGTGACCCTCACCGCGCCCTACGCAGGTCAGACATTTGTAGTTGGTAGCCCGGTCTCGCTGGCTGCCAACGCTTCAGATCCCGACGGATCAATCACGAAGGTGGAATTCTTTGCCGGATCGACGCTCGTAGCGACGGATACGACCGCTCCTTACTCGGGGATCTGGATGCCCGGCGGAGCGGGCGCCTTCGCGCTCACCGCCAAGGCGACCGACAATCAGGGTCGGACCACGACGACCGCCCCGATCAATGTCACGATCAGCAGCAATGTCGCACCACAAGTATCGCTAACAGCGCCCGCCAATGCCCAGACCTACTTCGCCGGCGTCCCATTCGCCGTCACCGCCAATGCCACAGATGCTGACGGCACGATTACCAAAGTCGAGTTCTATGCCGGCGCAACGTTGATCGGAACGGTCACGTCCTCGCCGTATACGATCAACTGGAGTGCGCTTGCGGCAGGTACCTACGTCCTGACCGCCAAGGCCACTGACAATTCGAATGCAGTTACCGCATCCACCGGGGTCAGCATCTCGATTACCGCCAACGCCCTCCCCACGGTTTCGTTGTCCATGCCTCGGAACGGGCAGGCGTTTGCGAGCGGCGCCACGGTCAACCTCATCGCGGTCGCAAGCGACGGCGATGGCAGCGTCGCCCGCATCGATTTTTATGCAGGAACCACCCTTCTTGGAAGCGCGACTACCGCACCCTATAGTTTCGCTTGGACCAATGTAGCCAGCGGCAATTATTCGTTAACCGCCAATTCTATCGACAATCGCGGTGCGGTCACCACGAGTGCCGTGGTGGCAATCGCGGTGCAACCGTTGGCACTGAGCGTTACTTCACCAGCAGATAACGCCAGCATCGACTCTGACTTCGTATTGATCACTGGCACATTCGCCGCACCGGCCAACAGTGGCGTGACAGTGAACGGCATGGTCGCCAAAAGTGACGGTCAAGGCAGCTTTTTCGTCAATAATTTTCCTCTCGCCGCAGGCGCCAATACCATCTCGATTACCTTGACTACGGCGCAGGGACAGGCCACGACTGTGACCCGCAACGTCACTAGAACAGGAATTGCGCCGTTCCAAATCTCCGCCGATCCGGACCTAGGTTTTGGTCCGCTGACCGCGACGATCAGAGTCACCAATCGTGGTACGTCGCCACTGGCGACCGCCAGCTTTGCCAATCTCGGGCCAGGGGTAGTCGACACGAGCGTCTTCAGTACAGAGACGATTGCGCGGATTGCGTACTCCACTCCGGGCATCTATCAGCCGAGTTTCACTATCACCGACGCAGCAGGCAATGTATACACGCAGAAGGTGGCGATCATGGTGCAGGACAAGGCGGCACTTGATCGGATGCTGAAGGTAGTGTGGGGGGACTTTGTTGTGGCGCTTGGAAGTGGAAGCAAGGATCTTGCAATGAACACGATGAGCGTTCCGGCGCGGGCAAAGTACGGAACGGTGTTTGACGATCTTGCTCCTTACATGGCGCAAATCGTGTCTGATTGGTCCACACCCGTACTCGGACGGCTATCTGACGAGATCGGCGAATACGCAATTCGGCGAACAGTGAATGGTTTCAATCAACTCTTTTTTGTCTACTTTCTTCGCGATGGATATGGCTCATGGCGATTAGGATCAATGTGAACGAATTGCCGACTTCGCAGGCTCGTCAACTGAGCCATTTTCGCGGGCCATCGACAGTGAGAGTACCGGTATGGGTATTTGCCACAGCAATGATCCTGGCCCTGAGTTCCTGCGACCCAGGAGTAAAAGCCCATTACAGCGCCGATCCCATTACCGCTTGGGTCGTCGACGCCGATACCGGAGCGCCGGTTGAAGGTGTCAATGTCGTCGCTGGTTGGACGCTCAAGGGTGGGTTGGAAGGCGGAAACATTGTAGGTTGGATGATGGTGATGGAGACGGTTACCGACGCATCGGGCAAGTTCAGTTTCCCGGGGTGGGGGCCGATACCACACCGTGGACCGGGAATCATTCGTAGCGGTGCGCCGATATTGTTCCTGTTCAAAAGTGGGTATTACTTTGGGGGCTCTGAGAACCCCATCGGCAGGGGTACGGCACCCGAACACATGAAGTCAAGCTGGGACGGTAAGACTATTACGATGCCAAAATTCAAGGGGTCACCCGCAGAGTATGCTGTTGCCATAGGAAACCTCGACGTCTGGGTCGACCAACTACTTGGAAATGACCAATGTAACTGGAAGGCAATCCCAAAATTTCTGTGGGCAGTAGAGCAGCAGAACCGTGTGTTCATAGCAAATAAGTTTAGGGAACTAAGTAGCCTGAACTATCTCAGCCTTAGATACGATCGAAAGTGCGGTTCGCTAGAAGCCTATGTTGAGGAGCATGGCAAATGAACTTCGCAAAGGTCAGCACCTTGTTCGTGAGTGCTTTTTGCGCTGAGTTTGGTCTGGCCTACGAACCAGTTGTTCATCAGGCTCTCTCCGAGCAATCGACGCTGGCATCCGTCGTGGCTGAGATTGACACGATGTCAAGGCGCGGATTTGCAGGACCAATTAGCGGGAGTCGCGCTAAAAAATATTCCAATTCGAAAGGTGTTGATGGAACAATTTTGACATTAATCCGAGATGGCGCTGCATTCGAAGACGATGTACCCCGATCCATCAACCACTTCTTTAACCCAAGGACCAATAGTGCCTTGAATTTGAACGGCGAGGACTACATCGCTGCCGGAGATTTACCCGACCTAAAGACACTAATTCGCATCGCCGCTGCGGCCGTGAACTTGGAGGCGATAACGTCGCCCGATTGGGCGCTAGGCGATCGCGACGGGACCGTGCTAACAAATGGATATACCTTCAAGTCTGCTCGGCTGTTCTACCGTAAATCCGTGACCGCCCCAGATACTGCTGATCGCAGAGGATTCACCGGGGAACTTTTCGAGACGCTTGGCAGGCTCATTCACCACATTCAGGATATGGCACAACCCCAGCATGTCCGCAACGATCCACATCTTCAGACAGACTCACTTGATCCACACTGTCCAGCATCCATGTTGACGCCTTTCTACGGTGCATGGTGCCCGGTATATTTGCGATACAAAGCTGAGAGCATTTACGAAGCGTGGACGACTACGCTCTCCAACACACGTGGATACGTATTGCCGACCGCCGGGTATCCCAAGGTTTATGGAACGGGATCGGACGGTTTGGCGACATTTCTGAAACCGAGAGATTTTTGGACGCTTAGCGGCAAAGGTCTGGCGGATTTCACCAATCGAAACTTCCTTAGCACCGGCACAATGAACTTGGCGCCACCCACAACAGGAACGGCCTTTGTAATGAAAGTCGCTGACGCCTGTAATGGCCTGGTACCACCGTGTGAAGCACCATACGCACCCGACGACTACATCACGTTCTATCAAAGCACAGTTGATGACCAATTCCGGCCTGGAACAGGTGGGCCACACCCCTACGCCGCAGCACAATCAATTTTCACTCCCGAC
>JANNYI010000158.1:0-6330 GCA_031410015.1 Betaproteobacteria bacterium
TCGCGCGCGGAGAAACGCTGGCCGCCTTGCAGGCGCGCGGCATGCGCCTCGATCTCGCCAACCACCCGCTGCAGGCGCGCGTGAACGCGTCCGCGGATCCCGCCGACCTCGGGCCGCAGGACCTCGTGATCGTCGCTGTCAAGGGCCCCTCGATGCCGAGCGTGGCCGCGGGCATCGCGCCATTGCTGCGACCGGACACGATGGTGTTATCCGCAATGAACGGCGTGCCGTGGTGGTTTTTCACCGGCATGGCAGGGCCGCTGGCCAACGCGCGGCTGGACACGCTCGATCCCACTGGGGCGATCGAAGCCGCGATTCCCGTGCGTCACATCATCGGCTGTGTCGTGCACGCAGCCTGCGCCACCAGCGCGCCCGGCGTAGTGCGGCATGTGATGGGTCACGGCCTCATCATCGGCGAAGCATCCGGCAGCATGTCGGGCCGTGTGGAGGAACTGGCGCAGGTGCTCAATGAAGCGGACTTCGAGACCCGTGTGGCGGAACGCATCCAGCAGGACATCTGGTTCAAGCTGTGGGGCAACATGACGATGAACCCGGTGTCGGCCATCACCGGGGCCACATGCGATCGCGTGCTCGACGACGAGCTCGTCAGGCACTGGATCACCACGATGATGCTCGAAGCCACTGCAGTGGGCGATGCCATCGGGCTGCCGATCGGGCAGTCACCCGAGGATCGGCACGCGGTTACCCGCAAGCTGGGTGCCTTCCGCACGTCGATGCTGCAGGATGTCGACGCCGGCCGCCCGCTCGAGATCGACGCGCTGCTGACCGCCGTGCGCGAAATCGCGCAGCGTGTGGCGATACCAACGCCGCATCTTGACGCACTGCTGGGACTGACGCGCCTCTTTGCGCGTTCGCGCGGGCTCTATCCCGACTAGGACGTCGGGCCTGAAGGTGGAATGATGCCGCCGGCCGAAGGCGTCGCGGCTCCCGCCGCCCCCGCCGGCGCCTCGCGTACCCACGCCTCGCTGCGCGTCCAGAGCAATGCCGCCAGTGCGGTGTCCTGCGCCAGCCCGCTCGGCATCCTGGGTTGGCACCGGTCGTAGTAGAGGCCCGACTCCCCCGCGGCCGCAGCCGTTGTCGCACAATGCAGCGTGGTCGCAGCGCCCTCTTCCGTCGATAGCATGGCGAGCTTGATCAACGGCCGCAGCAACGCAGGCACTGCGCGCCAGATGTCGGTTGCCACCACGCCTGGATGCACCGCGTAGGTCGTCACGCCGCTGCCCGCCAGCCTGCGGCCGAGCTCGCTGCTGAACAGCACGTTGCAAAGCTTGGAGACGTCATACTCCCGAACGCCCGTGGTCGTGCGTGTGGGCAGCCGCAGCGCGTCCCAGTCGATGCTGCGCACCCTCCGGTGCGCGCCGCTGGCAACGGTGACGATGCGCGCAGGCGCGGATGCCAGGAGGCGCTCCAGAAGCTGTTGCGTGAGCAGGAAGTGGCCCAGGTGATTGACGCCGAAAGCGAGCTCGAAGCCGGAACCGGTGCGGCCGCGCATGCCAACGAGCCCGGCGTTGTTGATGAGCAGGTGCAATGGCAGACCGCGGTCGAGAAACGACTGCGCACACGACCTGATCGACGCGAAGTCCTGCAGATCGAGCACCAGCAATTCAGCAGGCGGGCCGGTGCCCGCCGCGCGAATTTCATCCAATGCTGCCTGGGCGCGCCGCGGGGAGCGACAGGCGATGAAAACGTGCGCACCCTGCCGCGCCAGCTCGCGCGCGGTGACGCGTCCGATGCCGGTATTGGCCCCGGTGATCAGTGCCACCCTGTTCGCCATCGGTCTTGCCGTGTCCATGGTCATTGCTGCGAGCCCGGCCGGAATGCGGGCAGCGCAGCTGCGCGGCGCCGGGACCCGCGCGCATGCCATCTCCGTGCCTGTAAGGGCTGAAGCCTCATGCCGCGGTGCGGCGCTGCCGCGATGCGACTTCCAGCACGATCGCCAGCGCCACCAGCACCCACACGATCACCGGTCCGCTGGGCAGGTCGGCCGTCGTCGACACGAGCAGGCCCGCCGCGTAGCCGACCGCGCCGAGGGCCCACGCCGCCTGCAACCGGCCCCGGGTCATGCGGCGCGTGGCGAGTGGGGGCACGATCAGCGTGGCGAACACGAGGTACAGGCCGACCAGCTGCACGGAAAGCGTGACGGCGACCGCAAACAGCGCGTAGAAGCCGGCACGCGGCAGCCGCGTGCCAAGGCCGAACCACACGGCGAGGATGCCGGCGTAAATCGCGGCCACCCACGCAAGGCGCGCCGGCTGCACCCACAGGATCTGCCCTACCAGCAGGTCGCGCAGATGCTCACCGCCGTGCACGTTGCTGGCAAGCAGCAGCACGCTGCCCGAGGCACCCAGCACGAACACCACGCCGATCACGGCTTCCTGCACGTCGTCGAAAATGCGCTCGGTCCATGTCAGCAGCAGTGCGCCGCCAAGCGCCGCAGCCAGCGCGGCCACCTGGACCGCGAGACCCTCCGCCTCGAAACCCAGATGGTCGGCCAGCAGCACGCCGCAGCCGGCGATCTGCGCGATGGCGAGATCGATGAACACGATGCCGCGCGCCAACACCTGCGTGCCCAGCGGCACATGCGTCGCGGTGACCAGCAGACCGGCGACGAGCGCCGGCAGCAGGATCGAGAGCTCGACGGCGCCGAAGTTCACTGCGCCCCCTTGCGCAGGCGGGCGAGCGTGCTGTCGAAGAGGCCGAACAGGTCCTTCGCCTGCTCGTCGCCGCCGACGGTGAACGGCAGCACGACCGGATTGATCTTCGCGCGCCCGGCGATCCACAGCGACGCGCGTTCGCTCTGATACGCCGCGCGGAGCACCATCTTCGCCGGTTGCCGCTGCAGCGTGGCGAGCACCTCCGCAAGATAGGTTGTCGTCGGCTCGACCCCGGGCTTCGGTTCGAGCGCGGCCACTTCGTTCATGCCCAGCCAAGCGATCAGGTAGGTGAACGACTTGTGCTGCACGACGATGGGCACGCCGCGCAAGGCCGCGCCCTGTTGCTCCCATTTGGCGACCGCGGCGGTCCAGCGCTCCGTGAAGTCCTTGGCGCGCGCCGCGTAGAACGCCGCGTTGGGCGGGTCGAGTTCGGCCAGGCGCAGCGCCAGCGGCGACGCCACGCGCAGGATGTTGCGCGGATCCGTCTGGATATGCGGATTGCCGCCGGGATGGACGTCACCATCCGCGCGATCGAGACGCGTTGGCTTCTCGAGCATCGGCACGAACGCCGCCGCTTCAAAGTGGCCCGGCTTGCCGCGTTGGACGCGCGGGTTGCCCGCCTGCTGGATCACCAGTGGCAGCCAGCCGATCTCGAGCTCCGCGCCGGTGGCCACCACGAGGTCGGCGTTGCGCGCCCGCGCGATCAGGCTGGGCTTGGCCTCGATGTGATGCGGATCCTGCAGCGCATTGGTGGCAACGTAGACCTTCACCTTGTCGCCGCCCAGTTCCTCGGCCAGCGCGCCCCACTCCGGCACCGTGGCAAACACGTTGAGCACGGCCAGCGCCGGCGCCGCGAACGCAACGAGGGCGACGGTGCCCAGCCAATGCAAAATTGTCTTCATTGTGCAGCTCCTCAGTAACGATGGCCGCCGTGGGCGCCGAGTGTCAGGATGTACTGCACGAAGATCTGGTTGTCGGTGATGCCGGGCTGCACCTTGCTTTGCTGGTATTGCAGGCGGAAGCGGCTGAACTCCGATGGCGTGTAGTCGAGCATCACGGCGGCGCGCTGCGGATTGAACGACGTGTCCGCGAGGTACGCGCCGTTCGCGCCGTAGTCGACGGTTCCCGGGTTCAGCCAGTCATAGCGTGCCCCCACGCGCCAGTAGGGCATGAACTGGAACACGCCTTGCGCGTAGAAGCCGCTTTGCGTCGCGCGATAGTCGCCGACCTGGGTGAGGGCCAGCGTGCCATCGGCGTCGTACGTCAGGTCGCCACGCTCCCGCCGCCAGAAGTACTCGCCCTGGAACTTGAAACTGCGCTCCCGCGCGTTGCCATTGGGCGCCCACTTCCAGACGAAATCGGCGACCGCCACCTGGCTCTTGCCGGTGAAGCTGACCTGCGCGTCGTTGCCGGACAGGTCCTGCTGCGCGTACTCGCGATCCTTGGCGGCAGTCTGCAGATACGACAGCCCGGCACGCCAGCTGTGGCTCGCGCCGACATCGCCGCCGGCGTGCGCGTAGACGACGCCATTGCCGATGCCATTCCTGTTGCGCGAGTTGCCCGGATACCCATCGCCGCTGCCCAGTTCCGCCCCCAGTTCGAGGAACGTATCGGTGGGCGCGACCCACTTCACCTGCAGCCCGTTGTTGGTGTACTGGCCGCCCAGGAACGCCTGGTAGACCAGCGGTGCGTCGTAGAAATCCCACACGTGCTGATGCTGCTCGTTCTGGTAACCCAGCCCGGAGAAGAAGCGTCCGAATTTCGGCGTGATCCCGTAGGGCAGCGCCGTGGCGATGCCGTAGGCCTCCTCTACCGCAACACTGTCGTCCGGTGCCAGCGAGAACGTGAGCACGCCGGCAAACCTGTTGTCGACGCTGGCGCTCAGCGTGAGTTCGGACTCGGCAACGCTGAAGCTGCGCGGTCCGGGGCCGATGTCGCCGCTGGGCGCGAAGCCCTTGATTGCATATTTTTCGGGGTCCTGCGACAGGTTGATGTACGCGCCCTGCAGCACCGCCGAGATCGCCGGATTGAAGGCACTGATGCCCGATGCCGTGGTCGCGGCGGGCGTTGCCGCCGCGACGGCTGCGGGCGGCGCTGCGACCCGCGCTGCGGGAGCGGCAGCGGCAACAGGCGCCGCGCTGGCAGCCGCCTGTGCCGCAGCGGATTCGGCCGTCGAGAGCCGTTGCTCCAGCGCGCGGATGCGGGCTTCGTAGGCTTCCTTCATTTGCCGGATTTCGTCGCGAATGGCGGCGAGATCGGCATCGGTGGCCGCATGGGCCTGGCCGGCGCCGCAGAACGCAAGCAGCAATGCGCTGCCCGCAAGGGATCGAATGGACATGGTGAATCTCCTCGTTGCCTACTGGAAAATCGCCGCGCAAGTGCGGCGAAGCTTCAAGCGGTGCTAGACGAGGACGGGCGGGGCGCGACTCCTGAACCAGGCGGGGAAATCCGCTGTCCGGAATGCCGATGGGCGCGATGCGACCTGCGGGATGGCCTCCGCGGGCCGGATCGACGCGGCTTGCGAGTGGGCGGCATTGAAGCCGCCGGCGAGCAGCGCGCATTCCACGCAATCGACATAGACCTGCGCGGTGGAAAGCGTGGTTTCCTGCGCCTGCTGCGCCACGCGCGCGAAATGCTGGATCGGATGCACGTGCCCCTGCCACTGCATGGACAGCAGCAGCAACGACAGCGCGACAAAGCGAAGGGCACGACGCATGGCAGATACGATAACTCCGAAACTTCCACAGGCGCCATAGGCCAAAACGCCGAGGCTGCGGTCGGTCAGCGCGGCCGCTCGAGCTGAAAGCGAAGGTGTTGACGCACCGCCGGCCACTCAGTGTCGATGATGCTGAAGACGACGGTATCACGCTTCACGCCGTCGGGACCCAGCTGATGATTGCGCAGTACCGCGTCCTGCTTGGCGCCCAACCGTGCAATGGCCGTGCGCGACACGTGGTTGAACCAGTGGGTGCGGAACTCAACGGCAATGCAGCCGAGATGCTCGAAGGCATGACCGAGCAGCAGCAGCTTGCACTCGGTGTTGAGCGACGTGCGCTGCACGCGCCGGGCATACCACGTGTGGCCGATCTCCAGCCGCCGGTTCTTCGTATCCACATTGAAGCAGCGCGTGCAGCCGACAATGTCGCCGCTCGCGTTGTCACGCACGACGAAGGGCATCGCATCGAGGCGCTCGCGCATGTCGAGCGCGGTGGCAACGTACTCGCCCATCCTGTCCGGTGGCGCAATGGCCGTGTACCAGAGCCGCCACAGCTCGCCGTCCTGCGCTGCCGCCGCCAGCGCGGACACATGGTCGACGCTAAGAGGCTCGAGCGTGGCGATCTGGCCGCGCAGGGTGATAGGTTCAATGAAGCGAGTCATGAGAGTTTCATCACAAGAATAGCGTCACAAATAAGTAGGGTCAGACTCCACTTATTAGCCAATTGATTGGAACCGGGACTGGAATTGAAATTAAGTGGAGTCTGACCCTACTGATTTGTGACCCTATCTATCGGCCCGCGCGAGCCAGGAAAGCCACCCGCTCGAACAGATGTACATCCTGCTCGTTCTTGAGCAGCGCGCCATGCAGCGGCGGGATGAACGCCTTCTTGTCCTGGCTCTTCAGCGCCTCCGGCGATATGTCCTCGGCCAGCAGCAG
>JANNYI010000159.1:0-8426 GCA_031410015.1 Betaproteobacteria bacterium
CGGGCGCATTCTCGAGCTTCCAGGTGATCATGACGTTGCGCTGGCCCTTCTCCATCCGGAGCTGGTTGGCGCTGACACCGATGGTCGGCGACGCGGGGTTGCCCGTCACCGTGACCGTCACGTCGCACGACGCCCCCGGGCAATTGACCGTCTGTGCAGCGGCAGACCCGACGCCGAGTCCTGCCACGGCACATCCCAGAACGAACGTCGCGACGGCAGCGGCGCGATAGGTGGAATTGATCATCATCGAAGGTTGCTCCCCATGGATTCGAACCGGATTGATGCCCGGAAGAAGCGGCTTTGAATTGTAGAACGGATCGAGCGAACACCGAAGTGTCCTCTCGTTCGAGTCGGCGTGGGTTGCCGCGAGGGCGGGCCGCGACCCGATGTCGCAGGCCCTGTCGGGCAGGCGTCAGCGCCCTGCCCGCGGCGCCAGCAGCAGGTCGATCGTCGTGGGCGCCTCGCGCGCCACCAGCACCGCGCGCCCATCCGGCGTCACCGCGA
Source organism: Betaproteobacteria bacterium (assembly GCA_031410015.1). GTDB lineage: Bacteria > Pseudomonadota > Gammaproteobacteria > Burkholderiales > Casimicrobiaceae > VBCG01. Next base: position 505 of record JANNYI010000159.1, read on the forward strand.
TCGACAGGCCCAGCGCCGTCGGCGCGAACGCGCTGCGCCAGGTCTCGCGGCGCGCGGCAAGATCGTAGCGGATCAGCGCGCCGGGGCGTGCACCGCCGCGGTACCACACCGCGTCATGGGTCAGCAGCCAGTCGAAGCGGTTGGACTCGTCGATCGGCAGCGGCAGTGGTCCGCACTGCAGCGTAGCGAGGTCGCACAGCGTGAGCCCCGCAAGGTCGGGCTGCGCAAACGCAATGCGGTTGCCCTGCACCTGGTACTCGCTCGCCAGTGGCAACGGCAGGCGCTCCGGAACGCCGCCACCTTGCTGCCGCAGCAGGCGCACCGCGTTGCCGGCGATCTCGCCGACGATCAGTGCGCGGCCGCCGGCCGCCTCCCGCACGTCGACCACGTTTTCGCCCAGGCCGCTCAACACCTCCACCGTCCCGCCGGGCCACGCGATGCGGATGCCCTGCTGCACCGGCGACGCGTCCTCGCGGCGGGAGGCGCGCGTCGCATGGATGAAGCGGCCGTCCAGCGACCAGTGCGGTCGCATGTAGATGAAGCCCTCGGGCAACGCGATGCGGACCGCAGGGCCATCCAGCGTGGCAACGAAGAGTCCCGATGCACCGTCGCGATTGGACACGAACACGACATGCCGGCCATCCGGCGAAAACTCGGCCTGGTTGGTGTAGCGCGTGGAAGTCCACATGGCGCGCGGCGCGGCATCGACGGCAGCGACATCGAGCAGAAAGAGATTGGCGGAGTACACCGCGTTCTCGAACACGATGTTGCCGCTGCGGTCGACGTCCGGCGCGCGCGCGCCACGGCCGCCGACCATCACGGCGGCTCCTGTATCAAGGTCGAAGCGATTCAACGCGCGTTGGCCGAACCAGTCGGCGGCCACCAGGAGCGGCCCGCGTGGCCCCAGCCATGCCCCGCCATACACGAGGCCGCGTGGCGAGCCGGCCGATCGCGCACTGGCGCTGTCACTGCGATCCACCAGCCACAACTGCCGATGCGACGCCGTGCCGCGGAAGAACAGGATGCGCCCGCCATCCGGCGAGAAGCGCGGCAGCAGATCGTCGCCATCGCCCGGTTCGGGGGCGGTCAGCGTGCGGTCGAGGCCGGTGTCGAGATCGCGCAGGACCAACCCCGCCGGAAACTGCGGGCGCGTGACTGCGACATACACGAGATGGCGTCCATCCGGCGCGAGATCGAATTGCGCGCGGGGTTCACGCGCGCAATCGAGCAGCGACCGCGTGGTGGTGCCGCGCAGGTCCTGCGCCACGATGCCGCACGACCCGTCCCGCGTCCGGCGAAAGTACGCCACCCTTGCGCCATCGGGAAAGAACACCGGATTGACATTGAGGTCGGTGGGGTCGCCGAGCGTCGCGCGCTCCGCCGTGCCCACGCCGCGAATCTCGATCACGGCGCGCCCACCTTCGCCGGCCGCGTAGGCGACCTTGCTGCCGTCCGGCGAAAACCGCGGTCCGACCTCGAGCGCAACATCCGACGAAAACGGCTCGGCCTGCGCCAACTGGCGTTCGAGCGCCGCGCGGTCCGGCACGGCGACGACCGGCGCCGGGATGCGTGCCAGCCACACGGCGAGGGCACCGCCCGCCACGGCAGCCGCCGCCCACCACCAGCGGCGGCGCGCGCGCTCGGGGCCTGCGTCACAGCCCGCCGCAGTTGCCGACGGCGACGTCGCGCGTTCCGGTGCGGCCGGCATCGTCGAATCGTCCTGCGCGACAGGTACGCCGGCTGCCGTGCCGGCAAGCGCGACCACAGGCGCGATCAGCCGATACCCGACCTTGGGAATGGTCTCGATGAAGCGCGCTTCGCGTGCGTCGTCGCCCAGGGCCGCGCGCAGGTCGGCGATGACCCGCGACAGCACTTCGTCATTGACCATGCGCCGCGGCCATGCATCGTCCAGCAGCGTTTCGCGCGTGACCACGCCCGCGCCCTCCGCGGCCAGCCGCAGCAGCACGTCCATCAGCCTTGGCTTGACGCGCTGCACGCGGCCGGCGACGACGAGCTCGTTGGAGGCGGGCCGGACTTCGACATCGAAAAGGCGGAACGGGCCGCGCGCGCGCGGCGCGGCGGGCAACGAGCCGGTCACCCTCGTGCCCTGCAAATCAATGGGTTGGCTCGCCCGCGCGCCGGCGGAGAAAAAACGGAGACGAAACTCAGGACGAAGGCCCCACCGATCACCGACGCTGACCGGGTGTTCATTTCCCTTTCAAGGAGTCGCCGCATGGTGCGCCTGGTTGCCGTGTTGTCGTTTCTGCTGGTCACTGTTGCCGCGTCGGCCCAGACGTCGCCCTGCCCGGCGCGCCTCTTCGTCAGCGGCTACTTCAGCACCGTCCACATCTTCGACGCCTGCACCGGCGCCTACCTGCGCGACCTCGATGCAACAGGCCGAATTCGCGGCGCGCAGGCGGTGAAGCTCGGGCCCGACGGCCTCCTCTACGTCACCAGCGAGATATCGCAGCAGATTCTAAGGTACCGCAACGATACGCTGGCCTTCGTCGACGTGTTTGCCACGATCCCCGGCGCCGATCCGACCGGCTTTGCATTCGGTCCCGATGGCAACGTCTATGTCGCCGCCTTTCGCACCAACGACGTCCGCCGTCTCTCGGGCGCAGGCCTGGCGATCGACGTGCCTGTGCCCAAGGGCGCGGCGGGGCTCAACGGCCCCGACAACGGCATCACCTTCGGCCCCGACGGCAATCTCTACATTCCCGGCTACAACTCGAGCAACGTCGTCCGCTTCGATCCGCGCACCGGGGCCACCAGCGTTGCCGTGGCCAGGAACGCGATGGGCCTCACCTCGACCCGCGGCATCCTGCCCGAGCGCGATGGCAGTGGCCTCCTGATCACGGCCGAAGGCTCCGCCCAGCTGCTGCGCCTCGACCTCGCGACCGGCGCCGTCACTGTCCGCGCAACGGGGTTCACCCGACCGACCGGGCTCGACTTCGCGCCCAATGGCGACCTCCTGATCGTCGACGGCAACACGGTGGTCCGGCGCGATCCGGCGACGGGTGCTGCGCGAGGCACAATGGTCGCCAGCGGGGTCGGTGGCCTCGACGGTGGCACGTACCTCGCCGTGATTGCGTTTGCCGCGACGCCACCCGCGCCGGTGCCCGTCGTCGAGTACTACCACCCGGGCCTCGACCACTATTTCATCAGCGGCCTGCCCGCCGACATTGCGGCCCTCGACTCGGGCACATTGAAAGGCTGGGCGCGCACCGGTCATACATTCAAGGCCTACGCCGAGCCGGTGGCCGGCGCCAATCCGGTGTGCCGGTTCTACCTGCCGCCGGGCAATGGCGACTCGCACTTCTACTCGGCATCCCCCGCCGAATGTGCGGAAGTGCGGACCAGGTTTCCGTCGTTCGTGTTCGAGGCCCCGGACGTGATGCATGTGGGGCTGCCCGACACGGTGACCGGGGCGTGCAGGGCCGGTGAAGTCACCGTGTTCCGGCTGTGGAACAACCGGGCCGACTCCAACCACCGCTATACCGCCGACGTCGCCGTCAAGGCCGCGATGCTGGCCAGGGGCTACATCGCCGAGGGCTACGGGCCCGATGCTGCGATCATGTGCGCCCCGGCCTAGGACAACGCGGGCAATCCTCCGGACCGCGGCTTTCGCAGGTCCCCGCAACAAGGCGCGCAGACGCGACGCCGCAAGCGCGCACCCGGCCCGGCAAGCATTCGCAGTGATGCACCGACCCGGCCCGGCCCGGCGCATGCATTTCGCCGCGCGTCCAATGTAGCCGCACTTTCGAAGCCAGGCAGAAACAGTTAGTCTTGCGCCCGAACTCCCGTGCCGCCTGCGCGAACGGAGGTCACGGGGCAGGTCAATGTTCACCTGCGACGCTTGCATTTCGGGGGAGCGGTGGGCAGTGGAGGATCTGACATGACGAGGGGCGCCGAAGTCGAGCGCCCCGGCAGTCGCGCGCACCCGGGGAATCGTGAAATCGGTGCGCTGTTCCGACTCAGGCAGCGACTGCTCCTGGCCGGTCGCCACGGCGTCAAGGACGCGATTGCGGGCCTGCTGGCGTCGGTGGTACTGATTGCCAACATCATCTCGTTTGCGGCGCTGATGTTTCCGGGCAACTTCAGCGCCGGCATGCCCGTGGCGATCTGGGCCATGCTGATCGGCAGCAGCATCGGCGGCGTGTGGATTGCGTTGACGACATCGCTGCCGCCGCTCGCAACAGGCATCGACTCACCGACGGGTGCCGTTCTGGTGCTGTTGAGCATGGCCGCCGGGTCCGCGGTCATCGCGTCGGGCGGCAGTTCGCAGGTCGCGGTCGAGACCGTGATGCTGATCTTCACCGCGTCGACCGTGCTTACCGGTGCACTGCTGTTCGGCCTGGGTGCCTGCCGCTGGGGACCGTACTTCCGGTTCGTGCCCTACTTCGTCGTGGGGGGATTCCTGGGCGCCACCGGCTGGCTGCTGATTTCCGGCGGCGTCCGGATGTCGACCGGCCACTCCCTCTCGCTCAGCAGCCTTGGCACGCCATGGACCACGATTGCGGTTGTGAAGTTTGCCGCCGCCGTGATTGCACTGCTGGTGCTGCTGGCCGTACGCCGCTGGAGCAAATCGGCGATGGGCATGCCGGTTGCCCTTCTCGCGATGTGGCTGATCGGGTCGATGGTGCTTCGAATCCTGGGACTGTCCGGACCGGACCACGGCTGGTACTTGCCATCGCTGGGGGAATTGGTCGCATGGTCACCGTGGGCGGCCGCCCGCTCCACGCATTTGACGTGGTCCACGATCGCCGGGCTCGTTCCTGAAATGCTCACCGTGACGATCGTGGCGCTCATTTCGGTGGTTGCCAAGGTATCGGCCATGGAGGTCGCAAGACAAACGAACGGAAGCCTCGATCGCGAATTTCGTGCGCATGGCATTGCGAACCTGATTGCCGCGCCCGCAGGCGGCCTTGTCTGTTGCATGCAAACCGGCACCAGTCGCCTGCTGGAGCACGCCGGCGGTGCCACACGAATGAGCGGCGTCATTGCCGCGCTGGCGCTCGGCGCCATCGCCATCGCCGATTTCGATCTGCCGGCACTGGTGCCCGTCCCCATTGTCGCTGGCCTGGTTCTGTATCTTGGTTACACGTTCATCATCGACGCCATGGGGCAGCCGTTCCGTCAGCGCGCCTGGTTCGAGCTGCTGCTGGTGGTCGCCATGGCAGCCGTGTGCATCGTGTACGGCTACCTGGTTGGCATGCTCGTCGGTATCCTGTGCGCCTGCGTACTGTTTGCCATCAACTACGCGCGTCTGAGTGCAGTGCGCCGACACATGACGCGGGCCGTGTTCTCAAGCCATTTCGACCGCTCGGAGGAGGCCTCCTTGCACTTGCGCAAGGACGGTGACGCCATTCATGTCTACTGGCTCTCCGGCTACATCTTCTTCGGTACCTCCGAGCGTCTGTTCGAGCGCATCCGCGGCGACATCGAGACGCAGGCGCCCCGACGGGTCGACTACGTGATACTCGACTTCAGCGTCGTGAAGGGTTTTGATTCCTCAGCGGTCGCGAGCTTCGCCAAGCTTCGCAATTACTGCACCCGGCATGGCATCAAGCTTGTCTACAGTGCGGTGTCCCATGCGAATCGCAGGGCCCTCGAATTCGGCGGCACCTTCGGCGGCAAGGGCCAGCACCAGACCTTTGCCGACCTGAATCTTGCGCTGGCATGGTGCGAGGACCACGTGCTTGCGGAGGCGAAGCTCGACACGGGAACATCACTCGCCGGCTTCGAGAAGTGGATCCAGGAGCAACTCGGTCCGGATGCTGCGGCCGCCGCGTTCATTGCCTATCTCGAGCGCAAGGACTTCGATGGCCCGCAGATCCTGTACCGGCAGGGCGAACCCGCGGACACTGTCGACTTCGTCGCCGCCGGCAGCCTCGCGATCGACATCATCCAGCCGGACGGCAAAAGCCAGCGTGTACGGCGGATGAACACCCATACGGTGCTGGGCGAGATGGGGTTCTTCCGGCGTGCCACGCGCTCGGCCACCGTTGCCACGGATGGACCGGCCATCGTATATACGCTGGGCCGCACCAACCTTGAGCGCATGCGGCGCGAGCACCCCGACCTGGCCACCGCCTTCGACCATTTCATCGTACGGGCTCTCGCCGACCGACTCGATGCGGCCAATCGATCGATCCTGGCCCTCCGCGGCTGAGTCCGCTTCGTTCGCCCGCCTGCCCGCGAATCCAGATCCGCATCTTGCCCCGATGTAACCAGTTGGTTAATATCGCGGCATGTCCCTCGCGGCCCGCACAACCCTTGTCGCCAAAGCCCGCGCCAAATCGGCGCGTCCCACGCGCGACGCCGAACGCACGCAGGCCGCCATCCTCGCCGCGGCCACCGCGGAGTTCGCGCGCCATGGCTTGGGCGGCGCGCGCGTGGACCGCATTGCGGAGCGCGCGAAGACCAACAAGCGGATGCTCTACTACTACTTCGGCGGCAAGGAAGCGCTCTTCCTCGCCGTGCTGGAGCGCGCGTACGAGCACATCCGCAACGAGGAGCAGGGCCTGCATCTCACCGAACTGCCGCCGGTCGAGGGCGTGCGCGAGCTGATCGTTTTCACCTGGAACTATTATCTCGCGCACCCGGAGTTCATGACGCTGCTGAACAGCGAGAACCTGCACCGGGCGCAGCACCTCAAGCGTTCGCAGAAGATCCGCGCAATGAACTCGCCCCTGATCGAGACGCTGTCCGAGGTGCTGGCACGCGGGGCGCGCGACGGCGTGTTCCGTCGCGGTGTGGATCCGGTGCAGTTGTATGTGTCGATTGCCGCTCTCGGCTACTTCTACCTGTCCAACAATCACACGCTGTCCACGGTCTTCGGGCGCGATCTCCTCGCACCCCGCGCCAAGGCCGAGCGGTTGGCGCATATCAACGAGCTGGTGCTGGGGTACCTGGCGAAATGATGGCGCGATGCGAAGCGTTTTTCGGGCTTCCCGCGCGGCTGAAGCCGCGCCCACAGGGCATATCAGGCACCCGATCAATGATCGTGCGGGCTTGCGCTGGCCACCCGCCCGCAGGTATGCTAATTAACCAACCGGTTATCACCACCCGACGATGCCGCCAGACGCACCGCAGCCGGTTATTCCGACCCCGCAAGCGGGGCGCATCGATCCGCCATTTCCAGGAGGCAACACCATGAAGCGCAGCACCCGAATCCTGATGGCCGCAGGCGCGGCCTTTGTTGCCGCGGTCGCGGCCCTGCCCGCGCAGGCGCAAGCCACGTGGAAGCCCACCAAGCCCATCACGATCATCGTGCCGTGGGCCGCGGGGGGCTCCACCGACCAGGTCACGCGCGTGACGGCCGCCGAGATCGAGGCGGCACTGGGGCAGAAGGTAGTCATCGTCAACCAGCCCGGCGCATCCGGTTCGATCGGCACCAAGAACGCGCTCGAAGCGCCGAAGGACGGGTACACCTGGACAGCCGGCGCCGCCAAGGACCTCGGCACCTATGCCGTGCTGGGCATGTTGGACACCAAGATCGGCGACTGGGCGCTGTTTCTCAACGTCGCCAACGTGTCCACGCTGTCGGTCAATCCCAATACGCCTTACAAGACGGTCGGCGAACTCATCGAAGCGATGCGCGCCAAGCCGGGCCAGATCAGCGTGGCCACCGCAGGCGTCAACTCCAGCGGCCACAGCGCGATCGAAGCCATCGCCCGCGCCGCCAACGTCAAGTACAAGCATGTCACCTACGACGGCGGCAATCCGGCCGTGGTGTCGACGGTGGCCGGCGAGACGGACGCCACGACGCAGCTCACCGTGGAACAGGCCGAGATGATCCGCGGCAAGAAGCTGCGGCCGTTGGCGGTGGTCGGCGACAAGGCGATCGAGATCGACGGCTACGGCACGATCGAGCCGCTGACCAAGACGATCAACAACTTCAAGGACCCGCCCAACTA
>JANNYI010000160.1:0-4465 GCA_031410015.1 Betaproteobacteria bacterium
GCCTGAAGGCGCCGCGATCAAGCGACTTTCAACGCCTCTACGCGAATTTCCTCGGTGAGCTGGGCTTTCAGCGCGGAGAACTCCGGCGTGGTCTTCACCGTGTACTGGCGCGGATGCGGGATCGGCACCGCGACCTCGGCCTTGATGCGTCCCGGTCGCGCGCTCATCACCACCACGCGATTGGCCATGAAGATGGCCTCTTCGATGTCGTGGGTGACGAACAGGATCGTCTTGCGGTCGGTTTCCCAGATCGCCAGCAGCAGTTCCTGCATCAGCGAGCGGGTTTGGTTGTCGAGCGCGCCGAAAGGCTCGTCGAGCAACAGGATCTTGGGATCGTTGGCCAGCGCCCGCGCGATGGCCGTGCGCTGCTGCATGCCGCCGGACAGCTGCTTCGGATAGTGATGCTCGAAACCGGTGAGCCCCACCTTGGCCAGCCAGTACGCCGAGCGTTCGTCCTGCTCGGCGTGGCTTGATCTGCGCTCGCGCAGGCCGAAGCAGACGTTCTCGCGGATGGTGAGCCACGGGAACAGCGTGTAGCTCTGGAACACCATGCCGCGATCCGCGCCCGGACCGGCCACCGCGGTCCCGTCGAGCAGCACGCGGCCGGAGGTTGGCTGGTCGAGGCCGGCAACGATGCGCAGCAGCGTGGACTTGCCGCAGCCCGACGGGCCGAGGATGGTGATGAAGTCGTTGTCGGCCACCGCCAGCGACGTGGGTTGCAGCGCCACCGTGGGCGGCCCGCCGCGAACGCCGGGAAACACGCGGCCGACGTCTTCGATCGCGAGCTTGCTCATGGCCCTAGATTGACGCCCACGGGAACAGGCGCTGGTTGCACCACTTGAACAGGTAATCGGAGATGAGGCCGATGACGCCGATCACGATGATGCCGAAGATGATCTGCCCGGTGTTGAGCAGCGCCTGCGAGTCCGTGATCATGTGCCCGATGCCCGACGAGGCGCCGATCAGCTCGGCCACGATCACGTACGTCCATGCCCAGCCGAGCACGAGGCGCAACGTCTCGGCGATGGCTGGCGCGGAGGAGGGCAACAGCACGCGCCGGACCACGCCCGACGCATCGGCGCCGAGCGTATAGGCGGCTTCCACGAGGTCGCGCCGCGTGGAGCCAACGGTGACCGCGATCATCAGCACCACCTGGAAGAACGAGCCGATGAAAATGACGAGCAGCTTCTGCATCTCGCCGATGCCGGCCCAGAGGATCAGCAGCGGAATGAACGCCGAGGCCGGCAGGTAGCGCGCGAACGACACGAAGGGCTCGAAGAAGGCCTCGATGGGTTTGTAGGCACCCATTGCAATACCCAGAGGCACGGCGACGATGGTGGCCAGCACGAAGCCTCCGAACACGCGCCACACGGTCATGCCGATGTCCTTGGCGAAGCCATGCACGGTGAAGAGCAGCCAGCCCTCGTGCGCCATCGTCAGCGGATCGGCAAGAAAGGTCTTCGAGACGAAGCCGCCGAACGTGGCGGCACTCCACAGCGCCACGAACACGACGAAGAAGGCGATGCCATAGGCGATGCGTCGCCCCGGCGAGATGGCTTTGAGCGGTGTCACCGGCGGGAAGCCTCGGAGCGAAGCGGGCGAGTGCGAACCGCGCGGCGGCACGCACTCACGCCGGCATCGCGTGCTACTTGATGAACGACGTGTCCACCAGGGTGGTCAGGTCCGGCTTCTGCTTGATGATGCCAAGCTCGAGCAGCAGGTCGGCAGCCTCGGCACTGAACTTCTGGAACTCGCCGGCGAAGAACGTCTGGTTGGCCGCCTTGTCCTGCCAGCGGAGGTACGCCGCCGACTTGCCGAACTGCTCGCCGGTCTGTTTGACATCCGCGCCCATGATCTCGTAGCTCTTGGCCGGATCCTTCTTGATCATGTCCACTGCTTCGAAGTAGCTGTCGACCAGCGCCTTGGCGGCCTTGGGGTTGGCCTTGATGAACGCAGGCGTGCAGCCGAACGTGTCCATCACCATCGGATAGTCGAGCGTGGTGGCGATGATCTTGCCAGCCTCCGGCTTGTCGCGCACGCCGGAGAGGTAGGGTTCGTAGGTCATCGCGCCGTCGTTCTGGCCGGCAATGAAAGCGGTGGCCGCAGCCTGCGGACTCATCGTGGCCACCGTCACGTCCTTCATCGACATGCCGTTCTTCTTGAGGATCCACGCAAGGCCGAAATACGGCGCCGTGCCCGGTGCGTCCACGCCGATGGTCTTGCCTTTCAGATCGGCGACCTTGGCCACGTTGCCGCGCACGGCCAGGCCGTCGGCGCCATAGGACTTGTCGAGCTGCACGAGCTGCGTGATCGGCACGCCGTTGGCGTTCCAGACGATGTAGGTCTCGACGGTGGTGGCGGCGCACTGCACGTCACCGGAGGCGATGGCGAGGTGGCGGTCCTTCTGCGGGATCTTCTTGATCGAGACGTCGAGCCCATTCTTCTTGTAGATGCCGGCCTCCTTGGCCAGCGTGAGCGGCGCAAAGCCAGTCCAGCCGGAAATGCCGATGGCGACCTTGGTTTCCTGCGCGGTGGCAGGTGCGGCGAGGGCCAGGGCAGTGGCACAAACGGTTGCGGCAACGATGAAGCGCATGACGAAATCTCCGGGAATGAGGGTGCAGACCATGGAATCTAGGCGTTGGGGCGCGGTCCTGTCAATGCGGCACGGCGGCGCGGTTTACAATCAGGCCCTTCCCACGTCCGCGGCGCCCCGGATTCCCGGCGCATTCGACCCGATGCAACAGCTGCTGCGCCCCTCCGATTACCAGCGCAAGCCGTGGAAGAACGGCGGCGGCGAGTTGCTCGACATCTGCGCCGAACCACCCGGCGCCGGCCTCGATGCCTTCGAATGGCGCGCCAGCATCGCGCTGGTGCGCGCCAGCGGCCCGTTCTCGCACTTTCCAGGTGTGGACCGCACCATCGTGCTGCTCGACGGCGCCGGCATGCGCCTCGAAAGCAGGGACTGGTGCGCCGACATGGACGTCGCGTACGAACCCGTGTGCTTTCGCGGCGAAATGGCGGTGGCCTGCACGCTCACCGATGGCCCCACGCGCGACTTCAACCTGATGGTCCGCCGTGGCGCGGCACGCGGCGAGCTCGTCGTCGTCAGGGCCAACGCCGTCACGCTCCCGCCCGCCGATGCGGTGCTCTGCTACGTTGCCGCGGGCGCCGTCGAATGCGCCGTCGGCGCGGGTCCGGCGCAGCGCGTGGAGGCCGATTGCACGTGGCGGAGCCTGCGCGATGTTGGTGGTGTGTCGCAAGGCGTACAGGTACGGCCGTTGAGCGCGGATGCGGTTGCGCTGGTGGCAACAATCACGCGGAGCGCGTTGTGACGCGCCTGTGGGCCCCGCACGCGTTGCTGCCTGAAGGATGGGCCCGCGATGTCGCGATCGACATCGATGGCGCCGGCATGATTGTCGGCGTCGAGTCCGGCGCCGAGGCCGCGGGCCTGCGCCTCGACGGCGCCGTCGTGCCGGCGATGCCGAATCTGCACTCCCATGCGTTCCAGCGCGCGTTGGCGGGGCGCACCGGCCACGTCGCGCCCGGTCACGACGACAGTTTCTGGACGTGGCGGCAGGCGATGTATGCCTTCCTCGATCGCGTCGACGGCGAGGCGTTCGAGGCCATTGCCGCGCAGGCCTATGTCGAGATGGTCAAGGCGGGCTACGGCGCGGTCGCCGAGTTCCACTACGTGCACCACGACCCGGCGGGCCGGCCCTATGCCGACCCGGCCGAACTCGCGTGGCGCGCGGTGGCCGCAGCGCGCACCGCCGGCATCGCGCTCACGCTGCTGCCGGTGTTCTACGCCCATGCAGGCTTCGGCGGCAGCGCCGCCACTGCCGGCCAGCGGCGTTTCGTGCACACCATCTTCTCGTTCTCGCATCTCGTCGATCGCCTGCAGGCGGGCTGTGCCGAACACGGATACGTGCTCGGCGTGGCGCCGCATAGCCTGCGCGCGGTCACGCCGCCGGAACTGGCCGATGTCGTGGCCATGGCCGCGCCGGGCGCGCCGGTGCACATCCATGCGGCCGAGCAGACGCGCGAAGTGGACGAGTGCTTTGCATGGAGCGGCATGCGGCCCGTCGAATGGCTGCTGTCGAAGGCGCATCTCGATACCCGGTGGTGCGTGGTCCATGCGACGCACATGACCGAGCGCGAGACGGCCGGACTGGCGGGCAGCGGCGCGGTGGCCGGATTGGCGCTCACCACCGAAGCGGACCTGGGCGACGGCACGTTTCCGGGCAGCGCGTACCTCGGCGCCGGCGGCAATTTCGGCGTCGGCAGCGACTCCAACACGATCATCTCGCCGTTTGCGGAATTGCGACAGTTCGAGTGGTCGCAGCGGCTGCGCGCGCGCCACCGCAACGTGCGGGCGCAACGGGGCCCGCGGACGCTGGGTTCCGCGCTGTGGACGCGCGCCGCCGGGGGCGGCGCGCAGGCGGTGGGGCGGCCCACTGGTTCCATC
>JANNYI010000161.1:0-7409 GCA_031410015.1 Betaproteobacteria bacterium
CCACCACGCCGACTGGTTCGACGATGCCGACCGCGCGCTCGAGTGGACGGAGAACGAATTGCTCCGCAAGGCGCGCGCGGGCGCCGACGACCGCGAACTGGCGATCAGCGAGTTCGCGCTGCTGGCGGGCCTGACGGCGGAAGAGCTCGAGTTCATGAAGCCCTACCTCGACCGGCAGCTGTTTCCCACGCGGTCGGCGCTTTATCACGAGGGCCATACGGGTGACCGGATGTACCTGCTGGCCCGTGGCGCGGTCAGCATCGTGGCCGAGGACCCCGAGGCGCGCGGCAAGCACCGCCGCGTGGTCACGCTGGCACCCGGCGTCATCTTCGGCGAGTCGGCGATGATCGAGGGCGGCACGCGCTCGGTGACCGCAATCGCCGAAAACGAAGTGGTGACCTACAGTCTCTCGCGCAAGAATCTCGACGCGATCCACGGCGTGCGCCCGGATCTCTACCGGCGGCTGGTGCTCAACATGCTGGCGCACCTGTCCGGCCTGCTGCGGATGACCAGCGGCATCCTGCGCGAGACGAGCGATACGGTGGACTGATGTTGCGCGGACCGGGGTCGGCGGCCACCGCTAGAGCTTGGTCTGGCCCACGCCGGAGCCGGCCTTGGGCGACAGCGGCGCGGTATCCTGGCCGATCGCATAGGCGCGCCTGAATTCGCGCTCGAAGATCGACCAGAAGTCCTCCTGGGCTTCGCGGGCGATGTCCTCATAGAGCTCCAGCAGCAGGTCCCACTGCCGGGCCTTCTTGTTGCCGGACATGAAGCCAAAGCCGCCCTTGCTGGCCAGGCGCTCCTCGAAGGACTCCGGCGCGAAGCGCTTCAGCAGCGTCTGCAGCGCTGCTTCGATGCCGGCCGCGAGGCCGCGGTCGTGCGCGCGCAGGTCGTCCCATGCATCGGTGGCCGCACGCACCGGCGACATGAGGTCGACGCGCTGCGGCGCGAGCAGGTGCTTCAGCGCAACGTCCACATCCCAGGCCGCCTTGAGCGGATTGACGGCGTGCGGGCCGATGATCGTCATCTCCGCGTGAATGCTGCTCTTGGCCTGCGACCGGTTGCGCAGCATGTCGACCGTGCCCTGCGTCATTTCGCGCAGCAGCGCGCCCAGCGCTTCCATTGTGGGCACGTCAAGGCCATGGGGCAGCTGCAGCCCGGAGACGCCCAGTCCGCGCAGCAACGCGGCCTCGAGCTCGGCACTGCGGGCAGGATCGACGGCGCCTGCCGGCTCCTGACTGGTGGGGTTCGTATCGCTCATTGCGGTCGGTGAAGGCGTTTGAGATTTGTTTCGCGCGGGACGCGTCGGCAACGCAGCTTTGCAGTTGCGCAGTGTACTTTATTCGGGGCGCAGCACGCTGCGGCGGCAGCCGTGGCCGCACGCCGCACGGAGCCCGCGCGCGCTGGGTGCGCGGATGCGCATCGATCCGCTGCCTGCGGTACGATGCAGGATATCGGCGCGCCGTTGTCGCACCAAATCAAGGCGTACCTCGCCCTTTCCTTCGCGATATTTCACCATGTCTCCCACCGCCAGCCCAGCACCGATCCCCGCAACACTCATCGCCGGCGACGGTGTCGGCCCCGAGATCACCCACGCGGTCGTCACGATCCTGGACGCGCTGGGCCGGCCGTTTGCCTGGGACCCGCAGGCCGGCGGCATGGCTGCCGTCACGGCGGTCGGCGACCCCCTCCCCGCGGCACTGCTCGACAGCATCCGCCGCACGCACCTTGCGCTGAAAGGACCACTTGCCACCCCGGTGGGTGGCGGCTTTCGCTCGGTCAACGTGCGCCTGCGCGAGGAATTCAAGCTCTACGCCAATGTGCGTCCGGCCCGCACGCTGATTCCGGGCGGCCGCTACGACAACATCGACCTCGTGATGGTCCGCGAGAACCTCGAAGGCCTGTATGTCGGCTTCGAGCATTACATTCCGATCGATGGCGATCCGCATGCGGTTGCCGTGTCGTCGGGCGTGAATACGCGGGCGGGCTCGCGCCGGATCGCCCAATTCGCGTTCGACTATGCGGTGCGTAACGGGCGCCGCAAGGTCACCATCGTGCACAAGGCCAATGTGCTGAAGGCGCTCACCGGCCTCTTCCTCGAGGCAGCCAAGGACGTGGCGGCAACCTACGCGGGCCGTGTGGCCGTCGACGAGCGCATCGTGGACGCCTGCGCGATGCAGCTCGTGCTCGACCCGTGGCAGTTCGACGTGATCGTCACCACCAACCTGTTCGGGGATATCCTGTCGGATGAAATTGCCGGGCTGGTCGGCGGACTGGGCATGGCGCCCGGCGCCAACATCGGCGAAGGTGCGGCGATTTTCGAGGCGGTCCACGGTTCGGCGCCGGACATCGCCGGCAAGGGGGTGGCCAATCCGCTGGCGTTGCTGCTGGCCGCGGCCATGATGCTCGACCATGTCGGCATGAACGACCGCGCGCAACGCTTGCGCGCAGCGATCGATGCAACGCTCAATGTCGATGGCGTGCGTACCCGCGATCTCGGCGGCACCGCCGGCACCATGGACCTGGCCGATGCGATCGTGCGGCGCCTGAAATAGTCATGTCGCGACGGCTGTGCAAAACAGCCGCGCAGGGAGGATGACGATGAAGCGTTACCTGACGGCGCTGTGCGCGCTGCTGGCGTTGTGTGCGGGTGTGGCATCGGGGCAGGACTATCCGTCCAAACCGATCGTGCTGGTCGTGCCCTTTGCGCCCGGCGGCAGTTCGGACTTCCTGTCGCGGATGATCGGGCAGAAGCTCACCGAAGCCTGGAAGCAGCAGGTAGTGATCGAGAACAAGCCCGGCGGCGCCGGCAACATCGCGATGGAGGCCGTGCAGCAGTCGCGGCCCGACGGCTACACGCTGATCCTCGGCCACGTCGGAACGCTCGCGGTCAACCCCGCCATGTTCGCGAAGTTGCCCTACGATCCGGTCAAGGGCTTCATCCCCATCTCGCTGATCGCGCTCGTCCCCAACATCATTGCCGTCAATCCGGAAGTGCCGGCGAAGAACTTCAAGGAGTTCATCGCGCTGGCCAAGGCCAAGCCCGGCACGATCAACTACGGCTCGGCCGGCAACGGCAGCGCAGGTCACCTCGCGATGGAGTATCTGAAGCAGGCCGCGCAGATCGACCTGGTGCACGTGCCCTACAAGGGCACGGGGCCGATGCTCACCGACCTGCTGGGCGGCTCCACGCAGGCGACGTTCACTGGCGCCACGCCGCTGGTGCCGCACATCAGGCAGGGCAAGCTGCGGGCGCTGGCCGTGGGCAGCGCCAAGCGCATTGCGTCGCTGCCCGATGTTCCTACGGTGGCCGAGTCGGGCTTCCCGGGCTTCGAAACCTCCCAGTGGTACGGGATCATGGCGCCCGCCGGAACGCCGGAAGCCATCGTCGCCAAGCTGTCCGGCGAGATCAACCGGATCCTGAAATCCCCCGACGTGATCGAGCGCCTCGTCGCCGAAGGTTCGATGCCGGCGGGCAACACCCCGGTGGAATTCGCCCGGTTCATCGATGCCGAGCAGCGGCGCTGGGGCGCCGTCGTGAAAAGTGCCGCCATCAAGCCCGAATGAATGCTGCCATCGCCCCCCTTTCCTGAGCGCCCCCATGACCTTCACCGACACCCAATTCTGGATTGCACTGCTCGAGATCATCGGCATCAACATCGTGCTGTCGGGCGACAACGCGGTCGTGATCGCGCTGGCGGCGCGCTCGTTGCCGCCCAAGCAGCAGAAACAGGCCGTGATCTGGGGCAGCGCGGCCGCGGTGGTGATGCGGATCGTCCTTACCATCGCCGCCGTCGAATTGCTCCGCCTGCCCTACCTCAAGCTGATCGGCGCGGGACTGCTGCTGTGGATCGGCGTCCAGCTCCTCGTGCCCGAGAAGGAAGAGGCCCACGGCGAAGCGGGGGCCAAGGTCGGCATGATGGGCGCCATCCGCACGATCCTCATCGCCGACCTCGTGATGAGCGTCGACAACGTGATCGGCGTGGCGGCGGCCGCGCACGACAGCGTGCCGCTGCTCGTCATCGGCCTCCTGATCAGCATTCCGATCGTGATTTTCGGCAGCACCGTACTGATGCGCTTCATGGAACGGTGGCCGGTGATCATCACGATCGGCGGCGCATTGCTGGGCTGGGTGGCGGGCGAAATGGCGATCACCGACCCTGCGGTTGCGGACTGGGTCAATGCGAACGCGCACTGGCTGCACTATGTGGCGCCGGCGTTCGGCGCCGCTCTGGTGGTGGCGATCGGCAAGTGGATCACGGCGCGGGCCGAAGCCAGAACCGGCGCCGAAGCCGCCGAGGCGGCGGCTGCAACGCCGGTCCGGCCCCCGCCGGCCCGCGTGCGCATCGCGCTCGCCGTCGACGAGTCGGAGGCCGCCACACGCGGCGTGGAGAGCTTCATCGCCCAGTACAGGCTGTATCGCGAGCCGCCCGAGCTGTACCTGGTCAATGCCCAGCGGCCGGTGCCTTCCGATGTCTCGCGCTTTGTCGATGAAACCGAACTGCGCAGCTACCACGAGGAGGCCGGCGTCAAGGCAATGGCGGCGGCAAGCGCCATACTCGCCGCCGCCGGCATTCCGTTCACGCCGGTGGTTCGGGTCGGCGATCCCGGCGCGTCGATCGCGCAATTCGCCGCCGAGGAACAGGTGTCGCAGATCTACGTGGGTTGCAGCGGCCGCGACACGTCGCAGCAGATCCTGGGTTCGGTCACCTCGGACCTGCTGCACCACACCACGGTGCCGGTGACACTGCTGCCCTGAGGTCAGGCCAGCGCGAAGGCTTGCGCCAGCAGCGCATACGACTTCTCGCGGGCGGCATAGTCATGGGTCCAGGTGACCACGACCAGCTCGTCCAGCGCCAGCCGGGCGGCGAGCTCGCGCAGGCGCGTGGCCACCTGGCCGGCGGTGCCCACGATGGCCTTGCGCCGCAGCGCCTCGATCGTGGCGCGCTCGGCTTCGGTGTAAGGATGCGCGGCGGCTTCCTCGGGTGAGAGCAGCGGATTGCGGATGCCCTGCTCGAAGCCCGCGCGCCAATGCTCGCGGGTCATCAGCAGCCGGCGCGCCTCGGCCTCGGTGTCCGCCGCCAGCGCCCACACGCAGATCGTGGCCTGCGGCTGCGCCAGCCGGGCGCTCGGCTTGAAGTTGGCGCGGTAGAGGGCCAGCGCCTCCTCCACGCCGCGGCCATCGCTGAAGAAGTACGCAAACGCGTAGGGCAATCCAAAATACGCCGCGAGCTGCGCGCCGTAGTCGGAACTGCCGAGAATCCACAGCTCGGGCCGGGTCGGCCCGGTGGGATGCGCCTTGATGGCGCGATACGGATGGCTGGCCGGCAACGGCTCCCCCGAAACCCACGCGTCGAGATCGCGCACCTGCTGTGGAAATTCATCCGCGGCATTCGCGTAGGGATTCAACGCGTGCGCGGTCAGCCGGTCCGAACCCGGCGCGCGTCCCACGCCCAGGTCGATGCGGCCGGGGGCGATGGCCTCGAGCACGCGAAACTGCTCCGCTACCTTGAGCGCGCTGTAGTGCGGCAGCATCACGCCGGCGCTGCCCACGCGAATGCGCGTGGTGGTGGCGGCGATGGCGGCCATCAGCACTTCCGGTGCGGTGCCGACGATGCTGCCGCTGTTGTGGTGCTCGGAGACCCAGTACCGGTGATAGCCCAGCGCATCACATGCGCGCGCCAGCGCCATCGATTCGCGGATGGCCGCGTCCTGGCCGCGGCCCGCCGCTGCCGTCGACTGGTCCAGCACCGACAGCTTCATCGAGTCCTCAGCAGCATCGCCGGGGCGGGCTCATCGCGTCACGACTTCGGGCACCTTGTTGCCGACCAGCGCCTCGCGCACGACTTCCGCCAGCCGTTCCACGGCCACGGCGATTTCCGCCGGGCTGACCGTGACGAACGAGAGGCGCATCGTGTTGGCCTCCGGCGCGCGCGCGTAGAACGCGCTGCCCGGCACGAAGGCAACCCCGCGCTTGACCGCAATCGGCAGCAGTTGCAACGCATCGATGCCCGCCGGCAGCCGCACCCAGAAGAACATGCCGCCGTGCGGCGTGCTCCACGAGCAGCCCTCGGGCATGTGCCGCGACAACGCCGCCGCCATCGCATCGCGCTGCGCCGTGTAGCGGGCCCGGATCAGCGGTACATGGCGCGCGAGAAAGCCGTCGCGGATCACCTCGTGCACGATGCGCTGGTTGAATCCGGGCGTGTGCAGGTCCGCGGCCTGCTTCGCCTGCAGCAACTTGGGATACAACGGCGCGGGCGCCACGACGTAGCCCAGGCGCAACCCCGGAGCAAGAACCTTGGAGAACGAGCCGTGATAGAGCACGCCTTCGGGCCAGCGACCGGCCAGCGCCTTCGGCGGCGGCGTGTCGTACCAGAGGTCGCCGTAGGGGTTGTCCTCGACGATGCCGATGCCGAGTGTCCGCAACCGCTCCACCAGTGCCACGCGCCGCGCTTCGCTGTAGCAGTGGCCGCTCGGGTTCTGGTAGTTGGGCAGCACGTACATGAAGCGCGCGCCGCGCAAGGATTCATCGAGTGCAGCCGGGAGCGGCCCCTCGTCGTCGGAGGCCACCGGCACGATATCCGGCTCGAACGCCGAGAAGGCCTGCAGCGCGCCGAGGTACGTGGGCGTTTCGACCAGCACGCGGCTGCCCGCATCGCACAGCACCTTGCCGGCAAGGTCCAGGCCCTGCTGCGATCCCGTGGTGATCAGCACCTGCGACGGCGTCACCTGCATGCCCTGCTCCGCGAGGTGTGCCGCCACCCATTCGCGCAGCGGGCCGAAGCCTTCGCTGGCCGCATACTGCAAGGCCTCGCGCGGCGTGTCCCGCAGCACGCGGGTCGTGGCCTCGCGCAGTTCCTCGACCGGAAACGAATCGGCGGACGGCAAGCCCCCGGCCAGCGACAGCACGCCCGGTTGCTCCGTCACCTTCAGAATTTCGCGGATGATCGAAGGATTCATCCGCTCGGCCCGGCGGGCCAGCGTCCATGGTTGCATTGCGGGAACTCCTGTTGTCGCTGCCGGCCCGCGAACGGCGTCCTGGAGCCGGCATGGCATGCTGCGAGTGTACCAACCCCGTGCACCCGCCGGATTCCACCGGTGCACCCCGCGACCGGAAGTCGCATCCCGGATGTAAGAAATTGTGTAATTGTCATCCGCTGCGCCGGTTCGGCGTTGATCATCTGCAACCGGACCCGGACCAACAAGCGCCAAGGGGGGAACCATGAGCCGATGTGCCCGACATCCATCCGCGACGGCCGTCGCGGTACTGAGCCTTGCCGCCATGGCGATGGCGCCGCCGGCCGCCGCCGTAGAACCGACGGCGCAGGTCGTCGAGTTCTACAACGCGGCGCTCAATCATTACTTCGTGACCGCCTTTCCCGAGGAAGCGGCGGCGCTCGACGCCG
>JANNYI010000162.1:0-1440 GCA_031410015.1 Betaproteobacteria bacterium
TCTTTCGATACCGTGCGCCAGCAGCTCCTTTACGAAGTGCACGACCCGCACGCGTATTACTCACCCGACGTCGTGCTCGACATGGGCACGCTGAAACTCGAGGACGAAGGCGGCGACCGCGTGAAGATCAGCGGCGCCGGCGGCGCGCCGCGCACGGGCACCCTCAAGGTCGTGGCCGGCTACCACGACGGATGGATGGGCACCGGCGTGATCGGCTATTCGTGGCCCGACGCCTATCGCAAGTGCGAGGCGAGCGTGGACATCATCAAGGGGCTCATGCAGGAACGCGGAATCGCCGTCGATGAAACGAACGTCGAATACATCGGCTACAACTCGCTGCTCGGCGCGAACGCCGACCCGACCTACCGCGACCAGTTGAACGAGTGTTTCCTGCGCATGACGATCCGCACGCAGGACAAGCGGATCGCCGACGGGTTCGGGCGGAACTTCCCTTGGCTGGCGCTTTCCGGTCCGCCTTTTCTCGGCGGGTTCCACGGCATCCAGGGCGCGAAGGAACTGCTCGGGCTGTGGCCGACGCTGGTGCAGCGCGAGCTCGTCGAGTCGCGCGTCGAGGTGAGCCTGGAGGAAGCAGGATGAAAGTCGGCCTGTGGAAGATCGCGCACGCCAGGAGCGGCGACAAAGCCGACCGCGCCGACATCGGACTGTTTGCCTGGGACGCGCCGACCTACGAAGTGCTCAAGCGCGAAGTGACCACGGAGCGCCTGGCGGAGCACTTCCGCGCGATCTGCACCGGGCCCGTGGAGCTCTGGCCGCTGGACAACCTCCTCGCGCTCAAGATCGTGCTCAACAACGCGCTGCAGGGCGGCGCTGCACGCAGCTTGCGCACGGACAACCTCGGCAAGATCGTCGCCGCGCAGCTGCTGCGCATGGAGATCGAAGCCCCCGACGACCTGCCCCGCCTGCGTTCGAAATGAAGGCCCCAGCGAAACGCACAGCCGCACCCCGACGCAGCGAAGGAAACCGGCGCACCGAATTGCTCGCCGTCTGCGCCCGGCTGTTTCGGGAAAAGGGCTTCCACGGCACTACCATCCGCGACATCTCGGCCGCCGCCGGCATGCACTCCGGAAGCCCGTTCTACCATTTCAAGACCAAGCAGGAGATGCTGGTGGCGGTGATGGAAGAGGGCCTGGCCGAGGGGCTGAAACGCTCGCAGGCAGTCTTCGACCTGAAGCTGCCGCCGACGGAACGGTTCAAGCGCCTGGTGCGCATCCACCTCGGCACCATCCTCGAGGACGGCAATGACTTCATCCCGGTGCTGCTCTACGAGATCCGGTCGCTCACGCCGGCGAACCGGCGCCGCATCATTGCGCTGAAGGACGGCTACGACGCGTTGTGGCAACGGATGATCGACGAACTCGAGGCGGCCGGCCTGCTGGCGGGCGACCGGCAACTGGCGCGCCTCTTCTTGCTCGGCGCGCT
>JANNYI010000163.1:0-8460 GCA_031410015.1 Betaproteobacteria bacterium
GTGCTGATCGGTGCCGCCGGCACGCCCGGCGCCACGCCCCAGAAGGAGCTCGTGGCGCGCAACTACAAAGGCAAGATTTACCAGACGCACGGCGTGGGCAATCCCGATTTCCTCCGCGTGATGGGCAAGGACGGCAACGGCACGCTGCTGCCGGTCGGCCCGATGCTGGTGTACGAACAGCTGCCCGACACCAATCCGGTGAAGAAGACCGCGGCCGAGTACGTGACCAAGTACGAGCAGAAGTTCGGCGAGCGCACGACGTTCGGCGGGCACCTGTGGGATGCCTACCAGCTGCTCGCGCAGGCGCTGCCCGAGGCGATGAAGAAGGCGAAGCCGGGCACGCCCGCCTTCCGCACTGCGCTGCGCGATGCGCTCGAGGCGTCCAACGTCGTCGGCGTGCACGGCGTGTTCGTGATGAATGCCAGCGACCACAACGGCTTCGACAACCGCGCCCGGGTCATGGTCAAGATCCAGGACGGCAAGTGGGTACTGCAGAAATAGGTCCGGGCGAGGTACGCGCATGACCAATGCGCGTGCCTTCGTCATGCCAGCCAACATCCGCCGCCGGCGTTCGCCGGCGGCGTTTTGTTGATCGTCCTCCCGGGACCGCATGGACCTGTCGATCGCCGCGCTGCTGGCTCAGGACGGCATCACCAACGGTGCCGTGTACGCATTGCTGGCGCTCGCCTTGGTGCTGGTCTTCACGGTCACGCGCATCGTCTGGGTTCCGTCCGGTGAATTCGTCGCGTGGGGCACCCTGACGCTGGCGGGACTGCAGCTCGGCAAGTCCTCGGGCATCGTCGGCCTGCTGCTGGGCATGGCGGTGCTGGCCGGCGCGATGGAAGTGTGGCGCGCGGTGCGCGCCGACGAGGTGCGCCGCCTGCCGCGGCGTCTGGGTGTATGGACGGGTATCCCGGTTCTGATCGCCGCGCTGCTGTGGTGGCTGGCGCCGCTGCAGCCGCCGTTGCTGGTGCAGGTGGTGCTTACGCTGGCCGCGGTCACGGCGCTCGGACCCTTGCTCTACCGAATCGCTTTCCAGCCGCTGGCCGAGGCCAGCGTACTGGTGCTGCTGATCGTGTCGGTGGCCGTGCACTTCGCCATGCTGGGCTTCGGGCTCTGGTTCTTCGGCGCCGAGGGCTCGCGCACACCCGCCTTTTCGTCGGTCTCGTTCATGGTCGGCGGCGTGAACGTCAGCGTGCAGAGCCTGCTGGTGATCGGCACCAGTGCCGGCTTGATCGTGGCACTGGCGGCGTTCTTCGGTCGCACGCTCTACGGCAAGGCGCTGCGTGCCACCGCTGTCAATCGCGTCGGCGCGCGGCTGTGCGGCATCTCGCCGGATTTCGCCGGCGCGCTCACGTTTGCGCTGGGCGCGCTGATGTGCGCCTTCTGCGGCGTGCTGATCGGGCCGATCACCACGGTCTATTACGACTCGGGCTTCCTGATCAGCCTCAAGGGCTTCGTCGGCGCCATCATCGGCGGGCTGCAAAGCTATCCAATCGCGGCGGCCGGCGCGCTGCTGGTGGGACTGATCGAGTCGTTCTCGTCGTTCTGGGCCAGCGCGTTCAAGGAGGTGATCGTGTTCACGCTGATCATCCCCGTGCTGCTCTGGCGCAGCCTCACGACGCATCATCATGAGGAGGAAGAGTGAGGGCCCGGCGATGACGAAGCACCTGCCGCGCGCGGGGCTCGCCGCCTTCGTCGCATTGCTGGCGTTCGTGGCGCTGGGTGCGCCGCCGTTCTGGGTCACGCTCGGCAATTACATCGGCCTCTACAGCATCGTGGCGCTGGGGCTGGTGCTGCTTACCGGCGTCGCCGGGCAGACCTCGTTCGGCCAGGCGGCCTTCGTCGGCATCGGCGCCTACACGACGGCGTGGCTCACGATCAACTACGGCACCTCGCCGTGGTTCACGCTGTTCATCGGGCTTGCCGTCACCGGCGTGCTGGCGCTCTTCCTCGGCTTCATCACGTTGCGGATGCAGGGGCATTACCTGCCGCTCGCCACCATCGCGTGGGGCATCAGCCTCTTCTATATCTTCGGCAATCTCGAGATGCTGGGTGGCCACACCGGCATGACGGGGATTCCGCCGCTCGATCTCCTCGGTTTCGAGTTGAAGGACGAGCGCCGCTACTTCTTCCTGATCTGGGCGCTGGCGCTGGCGGCGTTGTGGTCCACGCACAACCTCCTCGATTCGCGTCCCGGCCGCGCGATTCGCGCGCTGAAGGGCGGACTCGACATGGCCGAGGCCTTTGGTGTCGACGCGGCGCGATTGAAGATCGTCGTGTTCGTCTACGCCGCGCTGCTGGCCTGCATCTCCGGCTGGCTGTACGCGCACCTGCAGCGCTTCGTGAACCCGACGCCGTTCGGCATCAACCAGGGCATCGAATACCTGTTCATGGCGGTGATCGGTGGCGCGGGCAGCGTCTGGGGCGCCGTGCTGGGCGCCACGCTGATCACCCTGCTGAAACAGGTGCTGCAGAACATCCTGCCGGGGCTGCTGGGGCGCACGGGCAACTTCGAGCTGGTGGTGTTCGGCATCATGATGGTGCTGCTGCTGCAGTTCGCCCGCGACGGCCTGTGGCCTTGGATCGGGCGCCTGTTGCCGCGGCGGCAGCCGGCCCCGGTGCCCGATGCGATGCGCCTGCCCGTGCGCGAGCGTGCGCCTGTGTCAGGGGCGCTGCTCACGGTGGACAAGGCGCGCAAGCAGTTCGGCGGGCTGGTAGCCGTCAACGACCTGTCGTTCGATATCCGGCAGGGCGAGATCCTGGGCCTGATCGGTCCCAACGGCGCGGGCAAGAGCACGACCTTTGCGCTGATCTCCGGCGCACTGCCGCTCACCTCCGGCGCCGTCGTCTTCCGGGGCGAGGGCATCGGCAGTCGCGCGCCCTTCGAGATCGCGCGGCGGGGCCTTGGGCGCACGTTCCAGCACGTGAAGCTGATCGGGTCGATGAGCGTCCTCGACAACGTTGCGCTCGGTGCCTATCTGCGCGGCAGCTCCGGCGTGGTGAAGGCGGCGCTGCGGCTTGATCGCGAGGAGGAGGCGCGCACCCGCGCCGAAGCCGCGCGCGCCATCGAGCGTACGGGGCTTGCTGCTCATATGTTCGACGCGGCCGGCAGCCTGCCGCTCGGCAAGCAGCGCATCGTCGAGATCGCGCGCGCGCTCGCGGCCGACCCGGTGCTGCTGCTGCTCGACGAACCGGCGGCGGGACTTCGTTTTCTCGAGAAGCAGGAACTGGCCACGCTGCTGCGCACACTGCAGCGCGAAGGCATGACGATCCTGCTGGTCGAGCACGACATGGATTTCGTGATGGGCTTGACCGACCGGCTGGTCGTGATGGACTTCGGCGAGAAACTGGCGGAGGGTCTGCCCGCGGAAATCCAGCGGAATCCAAAGGTTCTCGAAGCGTATCTGGGCGGGGTGGTCTGAGATGACGCCGCTTCTCACCGTCACGGACCTGGGTGTTGCCTACGGCAAGGTGGAAGCCGTGCACAACGTCTCGATCAGTGTCGCCGAGGGCCAGATCGTCACCGTGATCGGACCCAACGGCGCCGGCAAGACCACGCTGCTCGCGGCGATCATGGGCATTCTTCCCGCCCGCGGCGCCATCACCTATCGCGGCGCGTCTGTAGGACGGCTCACCGTCGAGGAGCGCGTGGAGGCGGGGTTGGTGCTGGTGCCTGAAAAGCGCGACCTCTTTGCCACGATGAAGGTAAGCGAAAACCTTGAGTTGGGCGCGTTTGCGCGCGTGCGCCGCGGTGAGCGCGATGCCATGCGTACGCTCGACGAGGTCTATGCGCGGTTTCCGCGGCTGGCCGAGCGGCGCGAGCAGGCGGCGGGCACGCTCTCCGGCGGCGAGCGGCAGATGCTGGCGCTGGGGCGCGCGCTGATGGCCAAGCCCAGGCTGCTGATGCTCGATGAACCGTCCCTGGGCCTCGCCCCCCTGGTGGTGCGCGAGATCTTCAGCATCATCACGGCGCTGAAGGCGGCCGGGGTGTCGATCCTGCTGGTCGAACAGAACGCGCGGGCCGCGCTGCAGGTGGCCGATTTTGGCTACGTGCTCGAAACCGGTGACCTGGTCCTCGAGGGCGACAGCGCCGACCTGATCGCCAATCCGCAGGTGATGGCCACTTATCTGGGCCACGGGGCCGGGACACAGGCCGCGGGCGATTGAAGACCGCGCCCTTCGGCCCCAGAATAGAGGGTAGTCCTGCCGGTCGGCAACGTGCCGCCGCGCGCCGGACCGTGAAAGGCCTGCCTTGACCGATCTCTCCGTTCCACCCGTGGGCGCCGCCGTGCTGGCGGAAGCCGAGCAGCTGTTGCTGGCCCCCGCCGGCCTCGACCAGGACCGCCTGTCGGCGGTGCTGGCGTCGATCCACGCGCACGACATTGACTTTGCCGATCTCTATTTCCAGCACGCCCTGTATGAGGGCTGGAGTCTCGAGGAAGGCATCGTCAAGTCCGGCTCCTTCAGCATCGACCGCGGTGTGGGCGTGCGCGCCGTCACCGGCGACAAGCAGGCCTACGCCTACTCGGACGACATTTCGCTGGCCGCGCTGGACGAGGCGGCGCAGGCAGTGCGCGCGATCGGCCGGCAGGGACAGTCCGCCGTGGCCGCGCTGGGCAAGCGCGCATCGGCACGCACGCTCTACGCCGTCGGCAGTCCGGTGGGCAGCCTGGGCGAGGCCGACAAGGTGGCGCTGCTGGAACGGATGGAGCAGATGGCGCGGGCGAAGGATCCGCGCATCACGCAGGTGATGGCGTCGCTCGCCGGCGAGCACGAGACGATCCTGATCGCCCGCAGCGATGGCCTGGTCGCCGCCGACGCGCGACCGCTGGTGCGGCTCTCCATCAGCGTGATCGTCGAGGAAAACGGCCGCCGCGAGCAGGGTCACTCCGGCGGCGGGGGTCGCTTCGACTATGCGTATTTCAACGATGCCGTGCTGGCGCGTTACGTCGACGAGGCGGTGGCGCAGGCGTTGCTCAACCTTGCCGCGCGCGCGGCTCCGGCCGGCAACATGACGGTGGTGCTCGGCAACGGCTGGCCGGGCATCCTGCTGCACGAGGCGATCGGCCACGGCCTCGAGGGCGACTTCAACCGCAAGGGCACCAGCGCGTTCTCCGGGCGCGTGGGCCAGCGCGTGGGCGCCAAGGGCGTGACGGTGGTCGACGACGGCACGATGCCGGATCGCCGCGGCTCGCTCAACATGGACGACGAAGGCAATCCCACGCAGCGCACCGTGCTGATCGAGGACGGCATCCTGAAGGGCTACCTGCAGGACCGGATGAATGCGGGCCTGATGCGCGTCACGCCCACCGGCAACGGCCGCCGCGAATCCTTTGCGCACATGCCGATGCCACGCATGACCAACACGGTGATGCTGGCGGGCACGCACGAGCACGACGAGATCATCGCGTCGGTCAAGTCGGGGCTCTATGCCGCCAATTTCGGCGGCGGCCAGGTCGACATCACCAGCGGCAAGTTCGTGTTCTCGGCCGCCGAAGCGTGGATGATCGAGAACGGCAAGCTCACCTACCCGGTGAAGGGTGCCACGCTGATCGGCAATGGCCCCGATGCGCTCACGCGCGTGTCGATGATCGGCAACAACCTGGCGCTGGACCCCGGCGTGGGCACCTGCGGCAAGGACGGGCAGAGCGTGCCGGTGGGTGTCGGCCAACCCACGCTGCGCATCGACGGGCTGACGGTGGGCGGCACGGCCTGATCGAGGGCCGTTACGCCACCTGGCGTCACCGCTTCAGGCGCGCTTGCGCGCCACGAGGAAGTTGTTCATTCCCAGCTGGAAGTAACGGTGCGTCTCCACCTGCAGGCCGGTCCCGCGCAGGATTGCCGCGAGCGATGCGCGATTGAAGTAGCGTTTGTGGTCGCGGATCTCGGCTTCGCTGACGATGCCTGCACGGTACGCGAGAAACTCGAGCACCGGCTTGGCGGCATTCGACGGCACGGTCAGCACGAGCCGTCCCTCCGGCTTCAGCACGCGTTCCACTTCGCGCAGGATCGCATCGGGATGCTCGAGGTGTTCCAGCACCGCCAGCATCGTCACCACGTCGAAGGAAGCGTCGTCGCAGGGGAGCTGGTCGACGAGCGTCAACTGTCGCGTCTGCAGTTTCGCCGTCGCGATCAGGGGGGCCTTGAAGTCGAGTCCTTCGCCGCGCGCGATGTAGGGTTCGACGGATTGGAGGAAGGTGGCATGCACCCCGCACCCGATGTCCAGCAGCACGCAATCGCGGTGTTGGCGAATCACCGGCAGCACCTGCCGGATGCGCATCCGGCGCAGCAACGGTTCCAGCAGCGGTTGGCTCACCGGATCTCCACACTTTCGATCATGACACCCAGCTGCCGCGCATCGTCGTTCAGGCCGGTGGCGCGCGGCACGAACGAGGGGCTGGCAATGGCGATGGTGGACACCGCGCCGGGCGTGAAGAGGTCGATGGAAAAGGGGCCGGCACCCAACGCCTCGTCGAAGACCGTCCGGCCATCGAGTGCGATGCGCACGTGCGATCCGGCGTTCCATACCGAGCCGACGATGCGCATGCCCCGGATGTCGACCGACGCGGCGAAGCGGATTTCGCCCGCGCCATTGGTCCAGCGGCCGGCGGGCTCCGGCGGATGAAAGCCCTGCAGCGACACCGCCATCGCATCGTCGAAAGTGCGGACGTCGCGACGGATCAGGTTGTCGCCATGCACGCCGTTCATGCGCGCGCTGGGCGTGCGCCAGGTCAAGGCTTCGAGATCGACCAGGCACAGGCCGCCGCGCAGGTTGTTCTTCGCCATCCACGCCAGTGCGGCCTCGGCGTAGCCGGTTGCCATGACATCTTCCATCGCCGTCGTCCAGCCGGCCGGCAGGTGCGTGCTGTAGCCATTCAGCGTGGGGATGCCCGTATGCTGCGCGATCACCACGGCCTCGACCTGCGCGTGGAAGGCGGGACGTCCCGCAATCGCGCGGGCGCGTTCGACGAGGAAAAAGCGGCACCCGGCTGGCGGTGATGACAACGCCGCAACGCGCCGGCCGGCTTCCGCGGCGTCGAAGGTCACCCGATAGGTCGTCAGCTGCTCGACCAGCAGGCAGGCCAGCACCACGCCGGTGACGACGCGCAGCCGTTGCCTCTGCAGGGCCCGGTCGAGCCCGACCGCCACCACGACAATCACGGCCAGATGCAGGACAACCTGGTACCGGAAGACAGCGCGGAGCGCGGCCCCCCCCGGCACGAGGCGATAGGCCAGTTCCCACAGCGAGAACGAACCGATCTGGATCATCAGCAGCCAACTGACTGCCACGGCGGCACCAAGCGCGACGATTGCCTGGTCGCCATCCGCCGGGCCGGCGCCATCCGTTCGCGTTCGAACGACCCGGCGGGCAAGCCAGGCGAGGGCGCATGCGAACGACACGAGCAGCAGCAGCGGCATGCCCAGCCACAATTCGTGCGCCAATGGCCGGCCCGCGGGAACGAGTGCGCGCACGAGCCACCCCCAGGCGAGGTTGTCGACCCCGACGTTCAGCAGGTCGACAACGGCCGGCAGCGACTGGCGCACCTCGTCCCACGACCGGGCGCCGGCATCGCGCAGCGCGGGCAGGTAGGTGACGACGAACGGGACCAGCGCGACGATGAATGCCAGTGCCAGCGCCACCATCCATCCGCGTTGCGCGTTCACGCGGAAGAGGAACGCGCGCAGTGTCGACGGCGCCAGCCACGCCCTGATCGCCACCAGCAGCAACGCCCAGGTGACCATGAACATCACCGCATACCAGCCGACATAGAAGCTCGTGAACAGCAGCAGCGGCACCAGGATGGCCAGCGCGATCCCGTTGCGCATGAACGGGCGCCCGGCGGCCAGCGCCGCGACGGTGCGCCATGCGAGGCCCACGATGATGGGCACGAAGGCCGCCGCGTAGAGCTGCGAGTGCCCGAACTTCTGCACGTTGATGTTCGAGAACGTGAACAGCAGCGCACCGACGATGGCGACGGGCACGGACACACCGATGACACGTCGCAGCAGCCACATCGTGCCGGCGTAGCCGATCCCCAGGATCAATACCAGCGTGCCGAAGTACGCGTACGCCATCGGCATGCCGGCGAAGCGCAGCGCGACGTACGGCGGTGCAAACAGGATCAGCGCGTCCGTGTACCCCAGCATGCCGGGTTGCGGGTAGAACATCTCGAGGTTGCGCCACGACGACACGCCGCGCGCCACGAGATACCAGTGTTCGGCAATGAGGTTGAGCAGGCGCGCGTCGCCCAGATCGCCGGGCAGGCGCGTGAAGCCGCTGGTGAAGGCGGGCCACGCGAGGTAGACGAGCCCGGCCCCGAACGCTGCGAACGCGATCAACAGCGATCGCATGCGCAGCGATTGTGGGGGCGAAGCGGCATCGCCATGCGTCTGCACGCTGCTCAGCCCGCGCTCGCGCCGGGCCGCCTGAAAATGTAATAGCGCCGGATCGCGTAG
>JANNYI010000164.1:0-3027 GCA_031410015.1 Betaproteobacteria bacterium
GCCGTGCCCGCGGCCATCTTCCGGCGCCGGATGTCGAGATACCGGTCCTCGGGGTGCCGGTCGTGATGCCCCAGTACGACATACGCGCCCACCAGCTTCGAGGTGGCCGCAACCTGCAACCGCGTCGTGCCTTCCGCGCCCGTGGCGAACGCGCCGCCACCGCGTCGCGCGTGATACAGCACATCGGCCGGTGGATCGAACACCACGCCAACCTCGGTGCGACCGTTCTCGACATAACCGATGGCCACGTTCCAGTACGGCACGCCGCGCAGGAAATTGTGGGTGCCGTCGATGGGGTCGACGATCCAGCAGCGGTCGGCCGGGCCGGTGAATCCCGCGGCGGTTTCCTCGCCGAGAAATGCATCGTCGGGAAACGCCGCCGCCAGTTCGCGCCGGATCAGGTTCTCGACGTCGCGATCGGCGTGGCTCACGAAGTCGGCCGGCCCCTTCAGTTCGACGACGAGCTTGGCCCGGTTGCGAAAATAATCGAGCGCCAGCGCGCCGGCCGCACGCGCGATGCGCTGCACAGCGGCGTAGCGTTCGTCGATGCCGGCCTGCGCCATGTCAGATGCCATCCACGGCGACCAGGTTGCTCTCCGCGATTTCGTGGCGCAATGCCGCCAGCGGCTGGTACGCCGGGTCCGCGAAGAAGGCATGGATGGCCGCGCGGTTCGGAAACCTGAACAGCACGAGGCGCGTGGGGTGCCACTTGCCCTCGATCACCTCGTGCTCGCCGCCACGCACCAGGTACTCGCCGCCGTGCCTGGCGATGATCGCGGGCACCTCGCGCTTGTAGGCTTCGTAGCGTTCCTTGTCCTGGATATTCACGTCAGCAATGAGATAGGCCGGCATTCCAAACACTCCTGTCGGTGGCAATCAAAAAAGGGGGGGTGCCGCAATCAACGCCGCAACACGATGACCGCGTCCTGGTCGAAGGCGACGCTCACGGCGTCATCGCGACGCCGCGCCTTGCGGACATCGCCGTCGAAGATCAGCAGGTCGCCCCAGGCCGTGGCCACCACGTACTCGACGCGACTGCCGAGGTAGGCCGCCCGCTTGCACACGCCGGGCAGAACACCCCGCCCCACATCGACCACGCGCAGGCGCTGCGGGCGCACGGCCAGCGTGACGCTGCCCGCCGCCACGCCCGCCGCCTGCACCGGTGCGGCAACGCCACCGGCAGCGAAGGTCGCGCCGCGCGCGTCCACGGTGAGCTCGCCGTCGACAAGGTTGGCGTCGCCGATGAAATCGGCGAGGAAGCGCGTTTCGGGCGCCTCGTACAGCGCTTCGGGCGGGCCCTGCTGCGCGATGCGGCCCTCGTTCATCACGATGATCTTGTCGGACACGGCCAGCGCCTCTTCCTGGTCATGCGTCACGTACAGGACAGTGAGCTCGAGCGCCTGCTGCAGTTCACGGATCTCCTCGCGCACGTGCCGGCGCAGCTTGGCGTCCAGATTGGACAGCGGCTCGTCGAACAGCAGCACCGCAGGCTCGAGCACCAGCGAGCGCGCCACCGCCACCCGCTGCTGCTGGCCGCCGGAGAGCTCGGACGGCAGCCGCGCCTCGAAGTCGGACAGGCCCAGCATCGAGAGCTTCTCGCGCGCCATCTCGCGCGCCTTCGCCTTGTCGGCGCGCATCGACAGCGGGCCGTAGCAGACATTCTCCAGCACCGTCATGTGCGGGAACAGCGCGTAGGACTGGAACACCATGCTGACGTCGCGCTCGTTGGCGGCGCGCAGCGTGACGTCGACGCCCCCGATCAGCACGCGGCCGCTGCTCACCGCTTCCAACCCGGCCACCATCCGCAGCGTCGTGGTCTTGCCGCAGCCGGAGGGGCCGAGCAACGTGACCAACTCGCCCTGCGCCACATTGAACGAGACATCGTCGACCGCGGTGACGTCGCCGTAGCGCTTGGTCACATGCTCGAAGACGACGCCGCCTGCGGTCTTGTCCATGTCAGTTTCCTGTAGCAAGCACGGGGGCGGCAGCGCGCCGGCCGAGGCGGGTCTCGCCCACGAATCGCTGCATCGCCAGCAGCGCCACCAGCATCACGACGATCAGCACCGCGGAGTAGGCGATGGCCAGCGGGTACTCGCCGGCCTCGACGCGGCCGATGATGTAGACGGTGGCGAGATTGTACTTGGCCGTCGCCAGGAAAATCACCGCGCTGACGGCCGTCATCGCGTGCGTGAAGCTGAAGACAAGCGTGGCCAGGATCGCCGGCCGCAGCAGCGGCACGATCACCTCGCGCAACGTGCGCAGCGTCGACGCGCGCAACGTCGACGACGCCTCGTCCAGCGTCTTGTCGATCTGCGCAAGTGCGGCGACACCGGTGCGCACGCCCACCGGCATGTTGCGGAAGACGAAGCACAGCACGAGGATGGCCATCCCGCCGGTCAACTCGAGCGGCGCCACGTTGAACGCCACGATGTACGACACGCCGATCACCGTGCCGGGAATCGCAAAACTGACCATCGTCAAAAATTCGAAGGCGCGGCGCCCGACAAAACGGTGGCGCGTGATCACATAGGCCGCCAGCAGGCCCACGGCCGCGGTCAATGGCGCCGCCACGGCGGCCACCTTGATCGTGGTGAAGAGGCTGTCCCACGCCGAGCCGCTGAAGATCGAGCCCTTGGTGTCGAAGTCCATGCCGAAGCCGGCGATGAAGTGGCCGAAGGTGAGCGTCATGTCGCCGCGGCCGATGTCCTTGACGAAGCCGCCGGCCAGGATGATCGCGTAGCACACCAGCGTGAAGAAGATCCACGTCGCGGCGACGCCGAAGCACGCGTACCACAGCGGTCGCGGCAGCTTGCCCGGCAGCCCGCCGTCACCCTTGCCGGTGACCGTCACGTAGGAGAGCTTGCCGATCCAGCGCTGCTGCAGCCAGAACGCGACCAGCGTGAGGCCGAGCAGCACGGAGGCGAGTGCCGCCGCGCGCCCCGGGTCGTGCTGCGCGCCGGCCACCGCGAAGAAGATCTTCGTCGACAGCACGTCGAAGTTGCCGGCCAGCACGATGGGATTGCCGAA
>JANNYI010000165.1:0-4374 GCA_031410015.1 Betaproteobacteria bacterium
CGCAGCGCCCGGCGAGGCTTCAGCTTCGCGCAACGCCCGGCGAGGCTGAAGCCTCGCCTACACGGCCGGACCTGATGCGCGCCCTTACAATGGCGGCATGTCGAACCGCCTGGCCGGCGCCACCAGTCCCTACCTGCAGCAACACGCGGACAATCCGGTCGACTGGTATCCGTGGGGGCCGGAGGCGCTCGACCGCGCGCGCGCCGAGAACAAGCCGATCCTGCTGTCGGTGGGCTATTCGGCGTGTCATTGGTGCCATGTGATGGCGCACGAGTCGTTCGAGGACGCGGCGGTGGCCGCGGCCATGAATCGCGACTTCGTCAACATCAAGGTCGACCGCGAAGAGCGTCCGGATCTCGACCAGATCTACCAGGCAGCGCACGGCCTCCTCAACCGCCGCCCCGGCGGCTGGCCGCTGACGATGTTCCTGACGCCCGACGGCACCCCGTTCTTCGGCGGCACCTACTACCCGAAAGCGGGCCGGCATGGGCTTCCGGGCTTTCTCGACCTGCTTCCGCGCGTGGCCGCCGCGTATCGCGAGCAGGGCGATCGCCTCGCCCTGCAGAACACGCGATTGGCCAGTGCGCTGGCCAGCCTCGAGCCTGCGGTGGACGGGACGGCGTTGCCGTCCGGCGCGCCGGCGGCGGCACTGACGGGTCTCAAGCACAGCTTCGATCCTGCCAACGGCGGTTTTGGCACGGCGCCCAAGTTTCCGCATCCGGCGGAGCTCGAGTTCTGCCTGCGCGTCCATGCCCGCAACGGCGACCTCGAGGCGCTGCACATCGTGCGCACGACGCTCGACCACATGGCCGACGGCGGCATCCATGACCAGCTGGGTGGCGGCTTCTGCCGGTATTCGGTGGATGCGCAATGGACCATCCCGCATTTCGAGAAGATGCTTTACGACAACGGTCCGCTGCTCGGTCTCTATGCCGATCTGGCGCGGGTCACCGGTGCGGCGCATTACGGCGATGTGGCGCGCGACATCGTCGGGTGGCTGGTGCGCGAGATGCGCGCGCCGGATGGCGCGTTCCATT
Source organism: Betaproteobacteria bacterium (assembly GCA_031410015.1). Lineage (GTDB taxonomy): Bacteria > Pseudomonadota > Gammaproteobacteria > Burkholderiales > Casimicrobiaceae > VBCG01. The sequence goes on from JANNYI010000165.1 coordinate 1,038, forward strand.
CGAGCCTGGACGCCGACAGCGACGGCGAGGAGGGCAGGTTCTACGTATGGTCGCGCGACGAGGCGAAGGCGGCGGTCAGCACTGACGAATGGGCAGTGGCCGCGCCCTACTGGGGGCTCGACGAGCCGCCCAATTTCGAGGGGCGCGCCTGGAACCTGCGGGTCAGCCAGCCGCTGCCGACGCTGGCGGCGCAACTCGGCATCGATCTGCCCGACGCGCGCACGCGTCTTGCGGGTGCGCGGGCCGCGCTCTTTGCCGCGCGCGGCATGCGTATCCGCCCGGCCCGCGACGACAAGATCCTCACCGCATGGAACGCGCTGGCAATTGCCGGGCTGGCCCGGGCCTCGCGCGCCTGCGACGAGCCGCGATGGGCCGACCTGGCATTCGCGGCGCTCGATACGCTTCGTGCCACCGCATGGCGCGACGGCCGGCTGCTGGCCACGCGGCGCGATGATCGCGCGGACCTCAATGCCTATCTCGACGATCATGCCTTCCTGCTGGCCGCGCTGCTCGAAGTCATGCAGACGCGCTTTCGTGCCGCCGATTTCGAGTGGGCGCGCACGCTCGCCGACGCGCTGCTGTCCCGATTCGAGGATGTGCAGCAGGGCGGTTTCCATTTCACCAGCCACGACCACGAAAAGCTCTTCCATCGGACGAAACCCGGCCACGACAACGCGACACCGTCGGGCAACGGGATGGCGGCGCAGGCGTTGCTCGTGTTCGGCCAGCTGAGCGGCGACGTGCGCCATATTGATGCCGCGCGGCGTACCGTGGAGCTCTTTGCCGGCGCGCTCGCCGAGTCGCCGGGCGGCTACTCGACGCTGCTCGGCGCATTGACGCTGCTCGAGTCGCCGCCGGCGCTGGTGCTGCTGCAGGGCGACGCAGCCGAGTGCGCGCAATGGCAGCGGGCGCTGGAGGCGCGCCATCGCCCGGACGTGCTGGTGTTCAATCTGGGCGGACCGCGCGCCGTGCCCGAGGCACTGCGCAAGGGACCGGCCGGGAAGACCGGCGCGCAGGCCCACGTGTGCCGCGACATGACCTGTCTTCCGGCCATCGCCACGCTCGACGCGCTGCTGGAAGGGCTGGCGTCAACCGGGGGCGCGGCTGCGCGTTGAGGCCGTAGGTGCGGCCAACGCCCGGATTGTCCGGGTGCGTTAAAATCGGTGTCGTTTTTGGCGTGGTCCGCCACGGCGACCAAGCCCCGGTCGGACCATTTCCCCTGTTACCTGGAGTCACCATGAAACTCGCACTTGCCATGCTTGCCGGTCTTGCCCTGTACGTCGGGCACGGTGTCGCTCACGCCGCGCTCGACAACGCGCAGGCGGAAGCGATGATGAAGAAGTACGCCTGCTCGGCCTGCCACTCGATCGACAAGAAGATCGTGGGCCCCGCCTATGTCGACGTCGCGATCAAGTACAAGGGCGACAAGAACGCGGCGGACATGCTCGCCAAGAAGGTCAAGGAAGGCGGCACCGGTGTCTGGGGCCAGATCCCGATGCCGCCCAATCCGGCAGTGCCGGCGGCCGACATCAAGGAAATCGTCGCCTGGATCCTGACGCTCAAGAAGTAGGCGTCGACGCACTGGACATGGGCCGGCCCGGGACATTCCGCGCCGGCCCTTGTTCATGGCGGATCGCGCGCAGGCGCTTTGACCGGATTGCGCCTGCGCCGTTACAATGCCGGCGTTCGTGCAGGAGAGTGCAGCGCCGCGGGTCCTCCCGTGGGGTCGCTGCCGCCGAAGGCGTAATCCCGAAACCGCTCAGGCATCGAGGACTGCACGAGAGGCAACCGCAATCTGGAGAGCGGTCGCGCGGCCCCCGGCGTCTTCGCGGGGAGCGCTGCGATCCACCGAAGGGGCACCGGTCGACGCGGTACTTGGCGTCGATCCAATCTCTCAGGTAAAAGGACAGATGGGGCGACGCGCACGTTGCGCGGCGCCCTTTGTCTTTTCTCCGGAGCCTGCCGTGCCCAGACAAACGCCGCTCTATGAACTGCACCGCGCCGCCGGCGCGCGCATGGTCGACTTCGGCGGCTGGGACATGCCCGTCAACTACGGGTCGCAGATCGACGAGCACCACGCGGTACGCACCGACGCCGGCATGTTCGATGTCTCGCACATGCGCGCGGTGGATCTGGAAGGCGACGGCGCGCGCGAATTCCTGCGCTACGCGCTGGCCAACAACGTCGACAAGCTCACCGCGCCCGGCAAGGCGCTGTACTCGTGCCTGCTGCGTCCCGACGGCGGTGTGCTGGACGACCTGATCGTCTACTTCCTGCGCGAGGATTTCTTCCGCCTGGTCGTCAATGCCGGCACGGCGGACAAGGACATCGCGTGGCTGCGCGACCTGATCCGGTCGCGGGCGCCGCAATTGCGGCTGACGCCGCGCGACGATCTCGCGATGATCGCAGTGCAGGGGCCGCAGGCGCGCGCCAAGGTGTGGCAGGCGATGCCAGGGAGCGAGGCGGCGAGCCGCGAACTCAAGCCCTTCTTCGGCGTCGACGCGGCGCTGCCCGGTGGCCGCGCGTTCATCGCGCGCACCGGCTACACCGGCGAAGACGGCTTCGAGATCATGGTGCCGGCCACGCAGGCCGCGGCGCTCTGGCATGCGCTCGTGGCCGCGGGCGTCGCGCCCTGCGGCCTGGGCGCGCGCGATACGCTGCGCCTCGAGGCCGGCATGAATCTCTACGGACAGGACATGAGCGAGGCGGTATCGCCGCTCGTATCCGGGCTGGCATGGACGGTCGATCTCGCAAGCCCCCGCGACTTCGTCGGCAAGGCGGCGCTGGCCGCGGCACCACCCACGCAGCAACTCACCGGATTGTTGCTGCTGGACGCAGGCGGCGTGCTGCGCGCGCACCAGGTGGTGCACACCGCGCACGGCGTCGGCGAGATCACCAGCGGCACGTTCAGCCCGACGCTCCGCAAGTCCATTGCGCTGGCGCGGCTGCCGGCGGGCGTTGCCAGCGGCGACGTCGTGCAGGTGGCGGTGCGCGAGCGCAAGCTTGCGGCGCGCGTCGTCAAACCGCCGTTTGCGCGGCATGGCCGCGCGCTGGTGGCATGACCATTCCTCCGGATCTTCAACTTCATCACGCACAGCGGGAGCCGATGTGAGCAAAGTACCAGCCGAACTGAAGTATGCCGAGAGCCACGAGTGGGCCGCCGTCGAGGGGGACACCGTCACCGTCGGCATCACTCAGTTCGCCGCGGATCAACTCACGGACGTGACGTTCCTCGAACTGCCGAAAGTCGGCCGCATGTTGAAAGTCGGCGACGAGTTCGGAGTGGTCGAAAGTGTCAAGATGACCTCACCGCTGTATGCTCCGGTGGCCGGCGAAG
>JANNYI010000166.1:0-10583 GCA_031410015.1 Betaproteobacteria bacterium
AACTGCTTCACGTCGATGATGCGCCACTTCACGAACGAATCCACCAGCACCGGCTTTTTCTCCGAGGTGATGAACCGTTCCGGCTCGTCCGAATCGAGGGTCAGGATGCGCACGTCGAAGAAGCGCACGTTGTCGACCAGCGGCAGCTTCCAGTACAGGCCCGGACTGGTCTTGACGCTGACGATCTCGCCCAGGCGGAACACCATCGCGTTCTGGCGCTGGTCCACCGTGAACAGGCTCATGCTCGCCACCACCAGCAGGATGACGAGGCCGATCAGGATGGTGCTGACTTTGGCTTTCATCGGGCCTCCCTGTCACGGCTGCGGAAGGCATCCCGCGAGCGGGGCGCCACTTCCGCCGGTGGCTGCGCGGGCACGGCGTTTTCCGGAGCCACCGGCTTTGCGGACGGATCCGTGACCGCGCTCTGCATCAGCTTGTCGAGCGGCAGGTAGAGCAGGTTGTTGCCGGCCTTCTGGTCGATCAGCACCTTGCTGGACGCGCCCAATACCGATTGCATCATGTCGAGATACAGGCGATCGCGTGTCACGCCCGGGGCCTTGGCGTATTCGCCGACGATGGACCGGAAGCGGGATGCATCGCCTTCGGAGCGCTGCACGACCTCGGTGTTGTAGCCGTTGGCTTCTTCCATCAGGCGCGATGCCATGCCGCGGGCGCGCGGGACCACGTCGTTGGCGTAGGCCTGACCCTCGTTGACCAGGCGCACCCGGTCCTGCGCAGCCTTGACCGCGTCGTCGAAGGCGGCCTGCACCTTGTCCGGCGGCTGCACGCTCTGCAGCGTGACCTTCTGGACGAACACGCCGGTCTTGTAGCGGTCCATCGACTTTTGCATCAGCTCGCGCGTCTGCTCGGCGATCTGTTCGCGGCCTTCGTACAGCGCGAAGTCCATCTTGGCCTTGCCGACGACTTCGCGAATGGCGGACTCGGCGACGAACTTCACCATCTCGTCGGGCTTGCGGTTGTTGAAGACGTAGGCTTCGGCGCTGTTGAGGTTGTATTGGACGGCGAACTGGATGTCGATGATGTTCTCATCCTCCGTCAGCATCGTCGCTTCCTTGGCGTTCTTGTTCTGCGTCGAATTGCGGTAACCGATCTCGACGGTCTTGACCTGGGAGAAGTCGACCAGCTCGACGGCCTCGACCGGGAAGGGCAGGTGCCAGCGCGGGCCCGGCTGGGCGGTTTCCATGTACTTGCCGAAGCGCGTGACGACGCCACGGCGGCCTTCGTCGACGATGTAGAACCCGCTGGCGAACCAGACGAGCAGCACCAGCGCCAGCAGCAGGCCGGCGCCGCCGATCGCGAGGCCGCGGCGGGGTGGGCCGCCGCGGTTGCCGTCGTCGTCACCGTTGCCGCTACCGCCCTTGCGGTTGAAGAGTTCGTTGGCGCGGCGGCTGAAGTTCCGCCAGATCTCGTCGAGATCGGGCGGACCGCCGCTGTTCCCGCGCTTGCCCCATTGGGGATCGTTGAGCGACATGAGGGACCGGAAAGTTATGACTAAGGGTAGATGGGGGCGGCAGCGCCGGGGCTCAAGCCGATTGCGGCGGTGCTTCGAGATCGTGGACGTCTTGTCGAGGCTGTCCCTCGTCGAGCGCCGCGGCCATTCCGGAAGCAGGAAATCTCTCGGCCAGCGCGGCGCACAATTCGGTGCACCCGGCCCCGGTTGAGGCGCTCAGACGGACAGTGGAAATGTTACCACAGCCATCCCTCTCGGCGCCCGGTGCCGCGCCATGGACGTCGATCTTGTTCAGGACCCGGAGGCGGGGCACGGCGGCGGCGCCGATGGCCTCCAGCACCCGGTCCACGGCATCGACCTGCTCGTCGCGCTGCTCGATCGAGCCGTCGATGACGTGCAGGATGAGGTCGGCGTCGGCGGCTTCGGTGAGCGTGGCGCGAAAGGCCGCGACGAGGTCGTGCGGCAGGTCGCGGATGAACCCCACGGTATCGGAAAGCACGAGGGGTGCGGCGCCGGGAACATGCCATTTCCGCAACGTGGTATCCAGCGTCGCGAAGAGCTGGTCGGCCGCGTAGGCCCTGGCGCCGGTCAGACGGTTGAACAACGTCGACTTGCCGGCATTGGTATACCCGAGAAGCGCGATCGTGCGTACCCGGGCGCGGCGGCGCGTGCGGCTCTGCACGGCGCGGCTGCGGGCGACGCGGGCCAGCCGGCCGCGCAGGAGCTTCACCCGTTCGCCGATCAGCCGACGGTCGGTTTCAAGCTGCGTTTCGCCGGGCCCGCGCAGGCCAATGCCGCCGGTCTGCCGCTCGAGGTGGGTCCAGCCGCCGGCAAGCCGGGTGGCCATGTGCGCCAGCTGCGCCAGTTCCACCTGCAGCTTGCCTTCGGCGCTGCGGGCGCGCAGCGCGAAGATGTCGAGGATGAGCCCGGCCCGGTCCACCACGCGGCAATCGAGCTTCTTTTCGAGGTTGCGCTGCTGGACACCCGACAGCGAATGGTCGAACAGCACGACGTCGGCTTCGGTGGCTATGCGTTGCGCCAGGATCTCGTCGACCTTGCCCTTGCCCGCGAAGAGGGCGGGGTCGGGTCGCTGCCGCTTGCCGCGGACCACGCCCACGACGAGCGCCCCCGCCGATTCGGCCAGCGCCTCGATTTCGGCGAGCCGATAATCGGGATCGTCGTGGCCGAAGTCGAGCGCGACGATGAGCGCGCGCCCGCCGCCGGAAGGACGTTCAAACATGCTTCATTCCGGGATGGGGCGGCGCGCCGCGGCCATACGCAAGCCGACAGGCCGCCGCGCGCGATGCGCCGCAGCGGAGCGCGTTCAGCTTTCGCCGTCGCTGGGCACGTGGTGCGGCATCGTGACCGGCCGGGTCGGAACCACGGTGGAGATCGCGTGCTTGTACACCATCTGCGTGACCGTGTTCTTGAGGAGAACGACGTACTGGTCGAAGGATTCGATCTGTCCCAGCAGCTTGATGCCGTTGACGAGATAGATGGAGACCTGGACGTGTTCCTTGCGCAGGGTGTTGAGGAAGGGGTCTTGTAGCATTTGCCCTTTGTTGCTCATGGTCGAGCTCCGTTTTTGTTGTTGGCCGCACCAGTCTCCGCAGTGCCGCCGCAGAGTGCAGCAGGCGCCTTCAGCGGCGGCGCGCGGGTGGATCCGCCCACGGGTTTGCGCCCGTCTTGAATTGTATCCTAAGGGGTGTTCCTCGCAATTTGAACGCGTCGCTGAAGAAATGTTCCAGGAATCGCTTGTACGCATCCGGAACATGCTGCAGCGCCGTGCCATGGACAATGATCAGCGGCGGGTTGACGCCGCCCTGGTGCGCGTACCGAAGCTTCGGGCGCACCAATCCGGAGCGCGGCGGCTGCTGGCGGGCCACGGCGAGCTGCAGCGTGCGGGTGAGGCGCGGCGTAGGCAGCTTGATCATCGCGGCGACAAAGGCCTCGCGCACCGACTTCATCACGGCCGGCACGCCGCGCCCCTCGCGCGCGGCGATGAAGTGCTGCGAGGCGAAGGACAGGAATGCGAGCTTGCGCTCGATGTCGCGCTTGACCTGGTCGCGGTCGTCGCTCGCCACGGCGTCCCACTTGTTGACGGCCACCACGAGCGCACGACCTTCCTCGAGGATGTGGCCGGCGAGATGCGCGTCCTGCTCGGTGATCGCATGCTCGGCGTCGAGCAGCAGCACCACGACATGCGCATCCTCGATCGCGTGCAGCGTCTTGATCACCGAGAACTTCTCGATGGCCTCGAAGACCTTGCCGCGGCGGCGCACGCCGGCGGTGTCGATCAGCGTGTACTTCTGGCCGTCGCGCTCGAAGTCGAGGTAGATCGCGTCGCGCGTGGTGCCCGGCTCGTCGAAGGCGATGACCCGCTCCTCGCCGAAGATCGCGTTGACCAGCGTCGACTTGCCGACGTTGGGCCGGCCCACGATCGCGACCTTGATCGTGTCCGGGCGCTCGGGATCGGTCGACTTGTTCGGCTCCCGGTCGTCGGGCGTGTCGGCCGCATTGGGCAGCATCTCCAATGCCGCGTCGATCATGCCGCGCACGTTCTCGCCGTGGGCCGCGGAAATCGCGATGGGTTCGCCGAGGCCCAATTCGTGGAATTCGGCCACCGTGCGGTCGGGCTGGAGCCCCTCGGCCTTGTTGACCGCGAGCACCACGGGCCGGCCGGTCTTGCGCAGCAGGTCGGCGATCACGCTGTCCTGCGGCGTGAGGCCCGCGCGACCATCGACCAGGAAGATGACGACGTCCGACTCGTCGATGGCCTGCCGCGTCTGCCGTGCCATCTCGTGCAGGATGCCCGACGTGGCCTTGGGCTCGAAGCCGCCGGTGTCGACGACGAAGCAACTGCGCTCGCCCAGCCGGGCGCGGCCGTAGTGACGGTCGCGTGTCAGGCCGGGAAAGTCGGCGACCAGGGCATCGCGTGTCTTGGTCAGCCGGTTGAACAGCGTCGACTTGCCGACGTTCGGCCGGCCGACAATGGCTACGGTGGGCAGCATTGAACAGGCCCGGCTACCGGGCGGAGACCGCGTAAAGGTTGCCGCCGGCCGACTGCCACATCGCGCTGCCGAGAAGGAGCGCGGGCTGCGAGGTTGGCGGCGTGCCGTCAGTGGCGATGCGGCCGACATAGGCGCCATTGATCGGTGACAGGAGGTGCAGAAAGCCCTCGACGTCGACGACGCCCACGAAATCGCCGACGCGCTGCGGGCCACCGATCTTGCGCGCCGCCAACAGGTCCTGCTTCCAGACGGAGGCACCGTTGATTCCGTCGAGCGCATGGACCGCACCGCGATCATCGGTCACATAGATGTTCCTGGCATCGGATGCGAGCCCGTAGAGGCTGGAGATGTCGCGCGACCAGTTGATCGTCCCGCGGGTGATTTCGAAGCAGACGAGGCGACCCTGGAAGGCGACGGCGCATACCTGCTTGTCGTCGAAGAGCGGCTGGCTGGTGACGTCGGCGATGCGCTCGAGCTCGGTGGCGCCCTTTGGATTGGCGACCGTGCCATCCCAGCCCACGATGCCGGTGATGATGTCGAGCGCCAGCAGCCGGCCACCCGCGGTGCCCAGAAAGAGACCACCGCGCGAGCTGTTGCCACCCGCATAGTTGCGCACTGTCAGTGCCGGCGCTGCACGCTGCAGCACCCATTTCTTGGATCCGTCGGCCGCGTTGAGCGCATGGATGCTGCCGTCGCCGACGAAGACCGCAACCACGCCGTCCGCGACGCGCGGCGGCGAGATCACTTCCGTGGCAACGCGGGCCGTCCACAGCGCCTTGCCGCTGGAATCGAAAGCGAGCACATCGCCCTTGTCGGTGCCGACCACGATCGTGTTGGTATCGGCGCCCGGTCCTGCGGACAGCGTGCGTCCGGCCTCGACCCGCCAGACCGTTCGCCCCGTCGAAGGATCGATACGCGTCAGCGCGCCGTCGGCACTGGCGGCATAGATTGCATCGGCGACCGCGATCGGCGCGAATCCCGGCGTGGCGCGGCCCACCGACGCCGTCAGGCCGATCGTGGCGGTGGCCGAGGGCTTCAACTCCGGCAGCGGACCTGGCTTCTTGGTGCCCCAAAGCCAGCCAAACGACAGCGCTGGAATCGTCGGGATGTATTCCTTGATCGTCGTGCAGCCGCCGACCGTGGCCAGCACCAATACCGCCACGGGCAGTTTCCATGCGGCCCAGCCTGACATGCGTGATGCCTGCCGGATCATTGCTTGGGCGCCGTGGGTGCTGCCGCCGGTGCCCGCGCCGGTGCGGCGGCAGGGAGGGGCTTGCTGCCGCCACCCACGCCGGGTGCGGCCACGACGGAGCCGCCGACGGCCTGCAGCTTGACCTGCACATAGGTGCGATACGGCGATTTCGGGTCGAGCTTGGCGAGCGCGGTTTCATAGGCGGCGCGGGCATCGGCCGTGCGTCCCGCAGCCGCCAGCGCGTCGCCGCGCAGATCGGCATACAGGCCGGCGTAGGCGTCGCCGTGCTTCGCGTCCAGCACCTTCAGCGCTTCATCGTACTGCTTCTGGTTGAGGTGGACCTCGGCCATCCTGTAGCGCGCAATCTCCTTCAGGTCGCCCTCGTCGGCGCGATCGATGACCCACTGCAGCTGGGCACTGGCGGCCGGCGTATCGCCGGCATCGAACTGCATCTTGGCGAGGATCAGCGCACCGCGCGCGGCGTAACCGGTGCGCGCGAACCTGTCTTCGAGCGCAGTCACGGCATCCTTGGCCTTGGGCAGGTCGTTGGCCCGCGCCGCCTGCGACAGTCCCGCGAACAGCGCGGAGGCTTCCTCGGCCTGTCGCGCGTTCCACCAGCGCCACCCCTGCCATCCGGCCAGCGCCAGCGCGATGATCAGTGCAATCGTGGTGATGACGTTGCCCCAACGGTTCCACCACGCCTTGAGGTCGTCTAACTGGTCCTGCTCTTCGAGATCGTAGACTGCCATGTTCAATCCTTGAGTACTGTGAATGTCATCGGGTCGCGGCCGCGAGGGTAGCAGGGACGTCGCGCTCGGCAACCGCCTTCTGTTCACCCTGCATCCGCAACGGCTTGATCGCAACGGTGCCGGTGGCCGCCTCGTCGTTGCCGACGATCAGGGCGTATCGCGCGCCGCAGGCATCGGCTTTTTTCATCTGCGACTTGAAACTGCCGCCGCCGGCATTGACCACGACTTGGTGGCCTTCGTCGCGCAGTGTTTCCCCAACCCGCCGGGCGAGCGGCGCGGCGGCCTCGCCCACGTGGACGACGTAGGCCAGCGGTGACGGAGCGGCCGTCGTGCCGCCGGCCGCCATGAGCAGGATCATCCGCTCGATGCCGAGCCCGAAACCGCATGCGAAATCAGGCTTGCCGCCCAGCAATTCGAAGAGGCTGTCATAGCGTCCGCCGCCGGCCACCGTACCCTGCGCGCCGAGTTCGTCGCCCGTGGCCACCCATTCGAAGACCGTGCGATTGTAATAGTCGAGGCCGCGCACCAGCCGCGGGTTGATCGTGAAGCTCAAGCCGGCATCGTTCAGCAACGCCTGCAATGCCTCGAAGTGCGCGAGGGACGAGTCCTCGATGAAATCGACGAGCTTCGGCGCGGCCTCGAGCATCGACTGCATCGCCGGATTCTTGCTGTCGAGGATTCGCAGCGGATTGACATGCAGGCGCCGATTCGCGTCGGCATCGAGCAGGTCGGCGTGCTTCTCGAACCAGGCGATCAGCTGCGTGCGGTGCGCGAGGCGCTCGTGCGCGTTCCCGATCGAGTTGATCTGCAGTTCGATCCCGGCGAGGCCGAGCGCCTTCCAGAGCCGCGCGAGCATCACCATCTGCTCGGCATCCGCGTCCGGGCCTTCGAAGCCCAGCGCTTCCACGTCGAGCTGGTGAAATTGCCGGTAGCGGCCCTTCTGCGGGCGCTCGTGGCGGAACATCGGGCCGCTGGTCCACACGCGCTGGGGCCGGTCGTAGGTGAGGTTGTGCTCGATCGTGGCGCGAACGATGCCAGCCGTGGCCTCGGGGCGCAGGGTCAGCGAATCGCCGTTCAGCTTGTCCTCGAAGGTGTACATCTCCTTCTCGACGACGTCGGTGAATTCGCCGATGCCGCGCACGAACAGCGCCGTGGATTCGACGATGGGAATGCGCAGGTTGCGATAGCCGTACTGCGCGAGCACCGCGCGCGCGGTGTCCTCGAAGCGCTCCCATAGCGCGGCTTCGTCGGGCAGCACGTCGTTCATGCCGCGCACGGCCTGCAATGCGTTCGCCATGGCGGGCCTTAAGCAATCGCCTTGACGGCGATGTGCTTGCGCTCGGGCGACAGGTGCGCCGCGCGGGCTTCGCCGCCATAGGTGGCCCGCACGTAGTCGTCGACGATCCCCTGGAATTCCTCGGCGATGCGTGCGCCCTTCAGCGTGACCGTCTTCTGGCCGTCGACGAAGACGGGTGCGACCGGCGTCTCGCCGGTGCCGGGCAGGGAGATGCCGACGTTGGCGAGCTTGGATTCACCCGGCCCGTTCACCACGCAGCCCATCACGGCCACGTGCAGGTCTTCCACGCCCGGATATTTTTCCCGCCACGCGGGCATCGCCGCGCGAAGGTAGGCCTGGATCTGTTCCGCCAATTCCTGGAAATAGGTGCTGGTGGTACGACCGCAGCCGGGACAGGCCGTGACCTGCGGCGTGAACGAGCGCAGTCCCATCGTCTGCAGGATTTCCTGCGCGACGATCACCTCGCGCGCCCGATCGCCGTTGGGTTCGGGCGTGAGCGACACCCGGATCGTGTCGCCGATGCCCTGCTGCAGCAGCACCGCCATCGCCGCGGTCGACGCCACGATGCCCTTGCTGCCCATGCCGGCCTCGGTGAGGCCGAGATGCAGCGGATAGTCGCAGCGCCGCGCGAGCTCGGCATAGACCGCGATCAGGTCCTGCACATTCGATACCTTGCACGACAGCACGATGCGGTCGCCGGGCAGGCCAAGTTCCTCGGCGCGCTGCGCGCTGCCGATCGCGGACACGATCAGCGCTTCGCGCATCACGGCTTCGGCGGGCAGCGGCTGCGCCAGCGCGGCATTGGCGTCCATCATCCGCGCGAGCAGGTCGGCGTCGAGGCTGCCCCAGTTGACGCCGATGCGCACCGGCTTGCCGTACTCGATGGCCTTCTCGATCATCACCACGAACTGCGGATCGCGCTTGCTGCCCTTGCCCACGTTGCCCGGATTGATCCGGTACTTGGCGAGTGCCTGCGCGCAGTCCGGATAGTCGGTGAGGAGCTTGTGGCCGTTGTAGTGGAAGTCGCCGATCAGCGGGACGAGGCAGCCCTGCGCGTCGAGGCGGGCCCGGATTTCGGCAACCGCGGCCGCAGCTTCGGCGCTGTTGACGGTGATGCGGACCAGCTCGGAACCGGCGTCTGCCAGCGCACGTACCTGCGCCACCGTGGCTGCGACATCCGCGGTATCGGTGTTGGTCATCGACTGCACGACGATCGGCGCGCCGCCGCCGACACGAATGCCGCCGATCGTCACCAGCCGGGTCTTCGCGCGCGAGAGGGTGACCGCATCCATCGACTACTTCACCGTGAACTTGGCGACGTTCTGCTTCGTGTGCGGGGCGAGGTCGAACGCCTCGCCACGCACCGTAATCGCAACGGCCTCGGCGTTGCCGATCACGACGTCCAGCGGGGCCACGCCATCGACTGCGTGGGTGGCACCGGGAAACCCCATCGTCGACAGCAGGACCGCGCCCCTGGAATCCTTGATCTCGACCCAGGACGAGCCGCGAAACACGAGCACCAGCGGCGAATTTCCGGGCACGGCCGCTACCGCCGCCGCTCCGGAATCGGTGGCGCCTGACTTCGCAGGCTCGCTGGCCGTCGGCGGGGAGGACCCGGGCGCGACGACGGCAGGCTCCGGCGCCGGTGCGGGAGGCGACGTGGGCGCGCCGGTTGCAGCGGCCTTGGTGTCGGCGCCGGTACGGGTGCCGGGGGGCGCAACGCGCGTCCACTCGTAGACGGCGGCAATGGCGACGATGGCCAGCAGTGCCAGCGGAATTGCCCAACGTGCCGAATTCGACTTGGCGTGCTGGTCTGCGGGCAGCTCGCCCATCGTCCGGGTGGTGGTGGCAAGCGACGGCCGGTCGAGCGACGGAGCCGCTTCGCCTTCGGGCAGCGCCCCCAGCACCGCGGCGGCATCAAGGCGCAGCAATCTGGCGTAATTGCGCACGAAGCCGCGCACGAAGGTGCGCCCGGGCAACGCGGCGAAATCGTCGTTCTCCAGCGCCGTGACCTGCCGCGGCGCGAGCTTCAACTGCTGGGCCACCGCTTCGACGGACAGGCCGGCGGCGGCGCGCCCTTCGCGCAGGCGCGCGCCCGCCGACGCCAGTTCGGCGACGGGGGCAGTGTCCGCGACGTGCGGCTCGTCCGTCATTCGCAAACACCGGCAGGGATCGCCAGCGCTTCGGCGGACTGCGGGTAGCGGTTGCGCAGCTGGGACACGTAGGAGGCTTCGGATTGCTGGTCGCCCAGCTTGCGCTCGATGCACATGCCGAGATACAGCGCCTCCGGCGGCGGATTGGTCTGCTGCATGACGCGCCGCATGTAGGTGCGTGCATCCGCGAAGTTGCGCTCGCGGTAGGCGAGCAGCGACAGGTTGTAGCCCGCCACCATGTTGTTGGGGGCGATGGCCAGCGCGCGCTTGTAGAACTCGGCGGCCCGCACCGGATCGCCGCTCGCGGCGGCGCATTTGCCGGCATTGGCCAGCGAGATGTCGGGCGTGCGGTACAGCGGATTGCGCACGGCCATTTCGAATTCCGCAATCGATTCCTTCGGGCGGCCGTGCGTGCACAGGTACCAGCCCCAGTTCTGCCTGATCTCCGAATCGTTGGGCGCAAGTTCGAGGCCCTTGAGGAAATTGGCCTGCGCGTCGGCGTCCTGCCCCATCACCGTGTAGACGAGGCCGTACACGTTGTAGATCTTGGGGTTGCGCGGGTCGAGCTTGACTGCTTCAGCCAGTTCCTGCAGCGCAACGTCCATCTGCCCGCGTTCGAAGAAGCCGGCCGCGATCTCCGCATGCAGTTGCGCGCGATAGGGCGCGGGCGCCTCCTGGATGGGCGGCGGCAACGGCGGCTGGTTGGGAAC
>JANNYI010000167.1:0-1057 GCA_031410015.1 Betaproteobacteria bacterium
GCAAGCTCGATTTCGTCGGCGCGCCGACCACGGTGACGCCGGAGCGCGCGGCGAACCTGCTCTTCTCCGAGGGCTACCTGAACACTTACTACGCGTTCGTCGTCCCCGCCGGGAAGCCTGACATCAAGGCCCTCGACGACCTCAAGGGCAAGACGGTCTCGACCAACAAGGGCTCCGCCTACGACAAGTGGCTGCAGGACAACGCCGCCAAGTACGGTTACAAGTCGGAGTCCTACGGCACCAATGCGGATGCGACGCAGGCCGTGATCGCCGGGCGCGCCGATGCCGTGCTCACGGGCAACACTGTCGGCGCATACGCGGTGCTCAAGTCGAACGCCCAGCTCAAGGTAGCCACGCTGAAGGTCGACCAGGGCCTGGTGTGGGGCGCGGTGTTCCGCAAGGACGACCCCAAGCTCAGGAACGCGTTCGACGAGGCGCTGGAGTGCATGAAGGCCGACGGCACGATCGCGAAGCTGCATGAGAAATGGTTCGGCGCCAAGCCCGAAGCCGGCTCGGCCGCGGTCACCGCGTACCCCGGCTACGGCGTGCCCGGCCTGGCGGGCTACGACCCGGCGCCGCACACGCCCAAGTGTAGGTAACCCTGGGAAAGTTCGCCGAGACCTTCCTCAACTGGGAGGTCATGCAGCAGTACCTGCCGAAGATCGTCGAGGGATTCTTCCTCACGATCCAGCTGGCGCTGGTGGTGGTGGCGACGGGCATCGCGTGCGGATTCGCGCTTGCGCTGGTGCGGGCCCTGCGCGTGAAGATCCTCAATTTCTTCATCGTGGTCTTTGCGGACGCGATGCGCGCGCTACCGCCGCTGGTGCTGATCATCCTGTTCTACTTTGCGCTGCCCACCGTGGGCGTGCGCATGTCCGGGTTCGCCGCCACGTGGCTTGCGTTGTCGCTCGTGCTCGCCGCCTACGCCGAGGAGATCTTCTGGGCCGGGATCATCGCGGTGCCCAAGGCGCAGTGGGAGGCCGCGCGCTCCCTGGGCCTGGACGTTCTGCAGACCCTGCGGTTCATCATCCTGCCGCAGGCGGTGCGCATCACCATC
>JANNYI010000168.1:0-3901 GCA_031410015.1 Betaproteobacteria bacterium
CCCCTCAATGCCTGACGACCATAGCCCGCCGGACCCACCCCTTCCCATCCCGAACAGGACCGTGAAACGGCAGTACGCCGATGATAGTACGGAGTTCCCGTGCGAAAGTAGGTCATCGTCAGGCACCCTTAAAGCACAAACGCCCCGCTCAACCGAGCGGGGCGTTTTGCTTTTCGTGATGCGGAAAACGCGGTGTCGTACGCGGCCCATCGCGCCTTCGAATCGACAGCGATTACGTCGGCGCGGAGGCGACCCACGACAGCATGCTGATCGAGCCCATTTCGATGCCGTCGGTGATGATCGCGACCTTGTCATCCGGGCGCTGCGCGCCGGCGATGTAGAGCGCGGGCAGGTAATGCTCCGGTGTCGGTACCGACAGCCGCGCCGGTTCGCCCATCGCGTTGTAGTCGATCAGCGCGGCATGTTCGCCACGCTCCACCTCCGCGCGCACCGCATCGTTGAACTGCCCCGCCCACGGTGTCGGCGCACCCTTGCCGCCCCACTGGATCAGGCCCAGGTTGTGCACGATGTTGCCGAAGCCGGCGATCAGGATGCCCTCGTCGCGCAGCGGGCCCAAGCGCCGACCCAGGTCGTAGTGAAACTGCGGCGGCTGCGTGCGATCGATGGCCAATTGCACCACCGGCACATCGGCGTCCGGATACACATGCGCCAGCACCGACCAGGTGCCGTGATCGAGGCCCCACTTCTCATCGAGCCGCACGTCGAGCGGCGATAGCAACGTCCGCACGCGTTGCGCCAGCGCCGGGTCGCCGGGTGCAGGATAGTCGAACGCGTGCAACGCCGGCGGAAAGCCGCCGAAGTCGTGAATGGTCGGCGGCTTTGCCATCGCAGTGACGGCAAGGCCCGGCACATACCAGTGCGCGGAAATGGCCAGCACCGCGCGCGGCTTCGGGTGCACGCGGCCGAAAGCCTGCCACGCCTGCGTGTGGCGATTGCTTTCCAGCGCGTTCATCGGGCTGCCGTGGCCAATGAAGGCCGTCGGGGTCGAAGTGCTCATCGTGGTTTCGCCGTCGTTGCATCTTCGATTGGCATGCGGTTCAGGACCATCGCTTAGACCATCAGCTTCTTCAATGTCTCGGGATTCTTGACGACATCCCTCTGCCGCGCCGGCGGTGCGCCATAAAGCGCTGCGGGCGGATTGGTCTCGAGCCGGGCCAGCACCGCGGGATCGTTGCACTTCGGGTCGAACACCACGGTCACCGTGTCGCCGCTGGTCGCCCCCATCGCGAAGCAGATTTGCCCGAGCTTGGCATTGAGCGGTTTCAGGATGCCGAGTGCCAGGAGGTCGGGCGCCGGACCGCTGCCGGCCAGCTGCAGGTCGAACGCGTGAGCCGCCGTGGACGGCGCGATGTTCAGCACCGACGGCATTCCCACCAGCTCGCGCCGCAGCACGTCGTCGGTGACGGCGGGCGGCAAGCCCTCGACCTTCAGCACCACCTTGCGCCCCGCGTTGACCACGTGCTGCAGGAAGAAGTCGCGCGAGAATTCGTTGGCGATCTTCGTCCCGATCGCGGACAGCGCCTGCTCCTCGCTGGCCCAGCTGCCTTCGCCGGCGGGCAGCTTGGTGTTGAAGTAGATTTCCTCGCCGGTGGCGCGATCGGTGACCTTGATCGTCCAGCCGTTCAACGCGTACTTGGTCACCACGACGCCGGAGGCCGCCAGCTTCATCGACAGCCGCTTGATCTTCGCCTCGCCGTCGACGACGAAATCCGGGCCGGCCTTGGGATCGTCGCGGCGCATCGTGTCTTCCGACCAGACGCGGAAGCCAAACGACTTGATGCGCTCCTTCAGGATGTTCTCCGCGGCGGGCGATGGCTGCGCAGGCGCATCCGGCGCATCGGCATCGCGCGTGGCGATGCGCACGGCCACGCGCGGATCGCCGCTGGCGCGGATCAATTCGACGCGCTCGTTGCGCGACATTTCGTTCAGCGACTTTTGCACGGCGCGCACATTGACGACCGCTTCCGTCGTCAGCGACACGAGGCCATCCTTGCCGGTTTGCGGCGCACTCTCGCGCACGACCGTGGTGACGAAGTCGCCGCTCTTCGACAGGATCTGGTCGCGCAGCACGGCGTAGTTCTTGCCGACCGAGCCCGTCTCGATCAGCATGCCCACCGCCTTCTCGACCAGCTGCCCGCGCGAATCGGCGCGCAGGTCGGCTTGCATCTGCGCCGCGTCGGACTGGTAGCGCGGCTGGCTGGGATCGACCAGGCCGACCGCAGAGATGACGATCGTGCCGGGCGGGTAGCTCGGAGGCGGAGCTGCCGCCGGTGCCGCAGGTACGGCGCCGACTGGTGAACCCGGCATGGCGTCGGGCGCGCCGCCGGCCGAGGCGGGCGGTGCAGTTCCGCCTGCAGCGGGCGTGCTTCCGGCGAGTTGCGGTATGGCAGGTGCGCCGCCGCGCCCCTGCAGTGCGAACCAGATTGCCGCAACGACAACGACAGCCAACACCGCGCCGATGGCATAGCGCGACGAACGCGGGGCGGGCGCTGCCTTGGCCGACGCAAGACCGACCGGCTTGGTCGTGCTGGACATGCCTGCGCCGCTGGATAAACCGGAACCGCTGGACGAGCCGGAGACGCCCGTGGTCTGTCGCTGCAACGTGGCCGGCGGCGGCATCAGCGTGGTCTCGCCCGAATGCTCGCGCTCTGCATCCGCCGCGTTGGCCAGCGCGGTTGCAAATTCCTCTGCCGACTGGAAGCGCTCGTCGGCCTTCTTGGCCAGCGCGCGACGCACCACGGCGTCGATCGCACCGGGTACCTGCACGTTGAAGCGCGACGGCGGCAGCGGGTCTTCTTCCAGCACCTTGCGCATCGTGATGGTCGCGTTCCCGCTGAAGGGCCGCTCGCCGGTCAGGAACTGATAGAGGATCACGCCGACGGAAAAGAGATCGGAACGCCCGTCCACAGGCAACCCCAGGATCTGCTCCGGCGACATGTACGCCGGCGTGCCGAGCACGGTGCCGGCCTGCGTGAGTTCGGACGACTCGACGTGCGCGATGCCGAAGTCGGCGACCTTGGCCGTGCCGTCGGCAACGATGAAGATGTTGGACGGCTTGATGTCGCGATGGACCACGCCCATCTTGTGCGAATAGCCGAGCGCGGTGAGCACCTGCGTGAGAATGCGCACCGTGTCCGCAGTCGTGAAGCGTTCGTTGGCGTCGAAATACTCCTTCAGCTCGCGGCCCTTGACGAGCTCCATCGCGATGTACCAGACGCCGGCGTCCTCGCCGAAATCGTAGATCGCCACGATGTTGGGATGCGTGAGCCGGCCCGCGGCCTGCGCCTCGCGGCGGAACCGCGCGAGGAACTCGTGCGCATTGATGCCCGACAGCTGGTCCGGCCGGATCGTCTTCAGCGCGACCACCCGCTCGATCAACGGATCGAAGGCCTCATACACCACGCCCATCGCGCCGCGTCCCAGCTCCCTGCGGATCTCGTACTTGCCGAGCTTCGTGAACTCCACCATGGCGACTACTCCTGCAGCCAACAGCACCGGCAGCCGCGCTGCCTTCCGCAAAAAGCGACGCCGGCAACGTGGCCGGCGCCGCGGATCAATTCAAGCAGATACTCACTTGTACTTGCTGTCGATTTCCCACACCGATTTCTGGATCAGGCGCTGCACCATCGTGTCGAGCCCGGCGCCGCCCTGCTGCGCGCTGTTGACGCCGAGCGCGCCGCTGGACGTGGCGCCGACTTCCATCTTTTCCTCGGTGTAGCCCTGTGCCAACTGCTCGGTGGTCTCGGCATTGATGATCTTGTAGCGCATGCCGATCACCCACACGCTGGTGGCCTCGCCGCTGTGCACGGAGCCGAGCGCGACACCGCCCGCAGTACCGGCCGCGGCGCCGCCGCGCGAGCCGCTGAAGATGCCGATGAGG
>JANNYI010000169.1:0-2248 GCA_031410015.1 Betaproteobacteria bacterium
GCGTGGACCGGCTGCACCAGTACCAGCGCCAATTGCAGCGATGTCTCGACGGTTGCCGGGTCGAAGCTCTACGGCCTCACGGCCACCAACGGCGTCGGTTCGGGCAACATTTCGATCGCCGTTACCTGGCAGGCCGCGCCCACGGCCGCGCCGGTCTGCACGGTCGCGTCCAGCAGCGCAACGGCATTTGTCGGGCAAACGGTCACGCTGACGGCCACCTGCAACAACTCGCCGCAGTTCTATGCGTGGACCAACTGCAGCAGCACGTCGCCCACGTGCGTGGCCACGGCGGCCACCACGGGGCCGAAGGTCTATTCGATCCAGGCCGCCAATGCGATCGGCGCCAGCGTCCCGGTCAACACCACGGTCACGTGGCAGGCATCCACCGGCGGCGCCGATTTCTGCGGCTCGTATCCCAACGTGTCCCGCGTATCCAAAGGCTGGGAAGAAAACGCGCCGATCTATACCCAAAGCAATGGTGGATTCGCGGCGGACGGCGTATTCGTTGTGGCCTTCACGGTGCCGAGTTCGCCGGGTTCGTACAGCACTCCCGGTACCACCGATATTGCCGAATACAACGGTCCGCCGACGTTCCGACACATGACGCTCTCGAAGAGCGCATGCGACTTCCGTACAGTGGATCCGTCGGGTGCCGCCGGCCCGTACAGGCTCGGATATGGCACGTCGGCGCGCATCGACTGGAACGTCGGGGCCGCACCGGTCGCGTTGGTGCCCGGACAGACGTACTACTTCAATTTCCGCAACTGGGGTCCTGACTTCAACGGCGGCGCTGGTGGGTACAGCTGCGGGACCAGTTCCTGCAATGCGATCGTTCAGCTCAACTTCCCGAAGTAGGGCGCTTCACCCGCAGCAATGACAACGGGCACCGCGAGGTGCCCGTTGTCATTGCATCGTGCGCTTTGCGTGGTGCCGTGCCGCGACGGCCCGACGCGCGCCGTCAGCCCTCAGGCACCAGCCCTTTAGCCGCCATCAGCCCCTCGTATTTATGCAGCAGCTGCACCCGGGTCTCACTGTGGTCCGGGTCGAGCGGGATGCAGTCCACGGGGCACACCTCGCGGCATTGCGGCACATCGAAATGGCCGACGCACTCGGTGCACTTCGCCGGGTCGATCACGTAGATTTCCGGGCCCTGGGCGATGGCGTCGTTGGGACACTCCGGCTCGCAGACGTCGCAATTGATGCAGGCGTCGGTGATCATCAAGGCCATCGCGCTCGCCCTTCAGCCTTCGGCCACGCGCGCGCGCAAGCGCGCCGCCACCGACGGGTGCACGAAATGGGATACGTCGCCGCCGAACTTGGCGATCTCGCGGATGATCGTGGCCGACACGAACGTGTATTGCTCCGACGGCGTCAGGAACAGCGTCTCCACATCCGGATACAGGTGGCGGTTCATGCCGGCCATCTGGAATTCGTTCTCGAAGTCGGAGATCGCCCGCAGGCCGCGCAGGATGATCTTCGCGTCCTGCGCGTGGACGAAGTCCATCAGCAGCGACGAGAATCCCATCACCGCGACGTTGGGCAGCGACTGCAGGACGTCGCGCGCCATGTCCACCCGCTCCGCCGCCGTGAACATCGGGTGCTTGGCGGCGGACTCCGCCACGCCGACGATCACGCGGTCGAACACGTGCGCCGCGCGGCGCACGAGATCCTCGTGACCGCGAGTGAGCGGATCGAACGTTCCGGGATAGACGACTTTGATCATGGCGATGGAGGCGCGGGATCCGCGCGGCGGAGCAGATGATAATGCACCAGTCCCGCCTTGGCGTGCCGGTCCACTGCAAGTTCGGGCGGCGGAACCAGGAGGCGCGGGGCCTCGGCATAGATGGCGCCGCCACCGGCCAGCCGTGCGATGCAGGCCGGCAGCAGCCAGTCCCATTCGTCGGTGGCGAACGGGGGATCGAGAAAGATGACATCGAAGCGCCGGGATTCGCGCTGCAGCCAACTGCGCGCCGGCGCCGCGTGGCCCTCGAGGACCGCAGCACCGAATGCCTGCGCCGTGGCCTCGATCGCGTGGATCAGCACGGAATCGCGGTCGATCGCCACGGCCCGCGCCGCGCCACGCGACAGCGCTTCGAGCGACAACGCGCCGCTGCCGGCATAAAGATCGAGCGTCGTGAGCTCGGCCAGGTCCTGCCCCAGCCAGTTGAACAGCGTTTCGCGCACGCGATCGGGCGTGGGGCGCAATCCGGGGACCTTGGGAAAGCGGATCACGCGGCCGCGGAAGCGG
>JANNYI010000170.1:0-1149 GCA_031410015.1 Betaproteobacteria bacterium
CGGCCTGCGCCTGGCGCGCGGCGTACAGCAGTTCCGGCAGCGCGACCACGCTCGCAATCGACGTCAGCTTGACGACTTCCAGCGTATTGCCGATGAGGTCGGGCAGCACGTTCTTCGCCGCCTGCGGGACGACCACGTGCCGCATCACCTGCAGGCGCGACAGCCCCAGGGAGCGCGCCGCCTCGAACTGTCCGCGCGGGATCGAATCGATTCCGGCGCGAAAGATCTCGCCGTAATAGCTGGAGGTGTTGAGCAGGAACGCGATCGCCACCGCCACGAAGGCCGGCAGGTCCACACCGAGGAACGGCAGCCCGAAGGCCACGAACATCAGCAGCACCAGCGGCGGAAAGGCGCGGAAGAGGTCCACGTAGGCAATCACCGCCCAGCGGGCCCAGCGCCGCCTGGCGCGCGAAGCCAGCGCCACCGCGAGGCCGCCCGCGACCCCCAGCGGGATGACCACGATGCACAACAGCACCGTCATGCCGAGGCCCTTCGCCAGGTACGGCCACGCCTGCGCGAGGATCCCAAAATTGAAAAAGTTGAGAAGGAGGCTATCCACTAGAAGTTATCCACTCACCTTTTCCACGCGAAGCGCGTTTCCACCCAGCGGCCGAACCACACCACCGGAAGGAACAGGATGAGATAAGCCACCGCCCCGAGCACCAGCGGCGAGGGGTTGTACGAAAACGAGTACGCGCTCTGCGCCTGGTAGAGGATCTCGCCGACGGCCACCACCGCGCCGAGCGCGGTGCCCTTGGTGATCGCGATCGTGCGGTTGGTCAGCGGCGGGATGGTGATGCGCACCGCCTGCGGCAGGATGATGTACCGCAGCGTCTGCAGAACGTCCAGGCCCAGGGAGCGCGCGGCCTCCCACTGAGCCTTCGGCACCGCGATGATCCCGGCCCAGAAGATCTCCTCGGCGTAGGCGGCGAGCACGAGCGACAGGGCCAGCCAGGTCGCAACGAACCCGGACATGCGCACGCCCACGGTCGGCAGCGCGAAGTAGAACAGGATGATCAGCACCAGCGGCGGCAGCGCGCGCATCGCGTCCGCGAAGACCACGATGAAGAAATTGAGGACCTTTACGCGCAGCGCCCGCACCAGTGCAAGCGCGAACCCGCACGCGATGCCCGTCGCCACCACCACCAG
>JANNYI010000171.1:0-2574 GCA_031410015.1 Betaproteobacteria bacterium
CACGCGTACACGCGCACCAGGAAATTGCTCGCGAAGGGCAGGATCACCAGCAGCACCATCATGTCGCGGTAACGCTTCGGGCTGCGCGCGATCAGCAGCGCGACCGGATAGGCCATCACAAGGCAGATCAGCGTCGTCAGCGCGGCGACGCCGAAGCTCTTGACGAAGATCTGCGCGTAGATCGAGTCGCCGAAGAAGAAGCCGTAGTTCTCGACGGTGAACCCCGTCTCGACGCCGGGCGCGGTGCCGAACATCGGCGCCAGCGCGCCGAACTCGCCGGGGAAGCGAAAGCTCGCCACCACCATGATGAGCGCGGGGACGAGGAAGAACACCACCAGGAACACGACCGGCGGGCCGCTGACGAGCAGCCGCGTCAGCCGGCCCGACCGGGTGCGGGTTGCGGTTGGCGTGGTCATCGGCGAATGGCTCGGGCGGAGGCGCAGCGTGGCGGGATCATCGGTCGAGGAACGCGCCCGCTTCGGACTTCCACGACACGCGTACCGGGTCCCCGATCTCGAAGAACTTGGCGCGGCCTGGCGCGGAATTGGGCAGCAGCGCCTCGATGCGCGCACCCCCGGGCAGGTCCACGATGTAGGTCGTGACGTCGCCGATGTACAGGAAGTTGTTGACGGTGCCCTCGAACTGGTTGGGGTCCGCCGACGTTTCCGCGACGGCGCGGATCGCGACCTGTTCGGGGCGGATCACGAACACGCCGCGCGCGCCCGCATTGATGTCGTCGCGGCCCGGCGCGCTGATCGTGCCCAGGGCCGGCAGCGTGAGGCGCAGCGCCTGCCCGCCGGTGGCCACCACGGCGTCCAGCATGTTGACGTTGCCGATGAAGTCGGCCACGAAGCGGCTCTTCGGAAAACCGTATAGCCGGTCCGGCTCATCCAGCTGCTCGACCTTGCCGTGGTTCATGACCGCGATGCGGTGCGACAGCGCGAGCGCTTCCGCCTGCGCATGCGTGACGAACACGAACGTGACGCCGATGTCCTGCTGCAGCCGGATCAACTCGATCTGCAGCTGCTCGCGCAACTTGGCGTCGAGCGCACCCAGCGGCTCGTCCAGCAGGAGGAGGCGCGGGCGGTTGACGAGGCCGCGCGCGAGCGCCACGCGCTGCTTCTGGCCGCCGGAGAGCTCGTGCGGGAAACTCGCACCCTTGCCGTCCAGCTTGACCTGCTCGATCGCCGCCTTCACCTTGGCGGCGATGTCGGCGTCGGATTGGCCGGCCATCCGGAGCGGGAACGCGATGTTCTGCGCCACGGTCATGTGCGGGAACAGCGCGTAGCTCTGGAACACCGTGTGGATCGGCCGGCGCTCCGGCGGCGTGTCCTTGAGATCGACACCATCCAGGACGATGGCGCCGGCGTCGGGCAGGTCGAAGCCGGCGATCATCCGCAGCAGCGTGGTCTTGCCGCAGCCCGACGGCCCCAGCAGCGTGAAGAATTCACCCGCATTGACCGAAAAGCTGACGTCGTCGACGGCGGTGAAATCGCCGAAGCGGCGGCTGACATTGCGGACTTCGAGCAGCGCCATGGCGGCGCCTCCTTGCAAGGTGGCAACGAGATTGCGCCGGATTGTATAGCCTATTGCCGCACCGCAAAACCGCTGCCGCCTGGCGCGCCGTCCAGAGGCACTAACTGCCGACATGCGTAAGGAGATGTGCGCGGGGCGCCGAACTGCATGGGGTTCCCGTGGATCGACCCGTAACGGCACGGCCTTTGCATGGGGATGTCGGTCGCGGCGCAGACCCGCCGTCTTATGCCATTGGCATTGTATTCGAGCGCACCGACGCCGCGCGTGCTATTTTCGACACCCATGACCCAGCCCAGCAAACCTTCGTTGCTTGCCACCCTCCGCGAGAAGTCGGAGGCCCTGCGGGCGCAGGATACGGCCGCGCGCAAGCCGATGGAAGAGGCGCTGAAGGACATCGACCGGGGGCTCTGGCGCACGTTCCGCTGGCTCGACGAGGCCATCGGGCACCTGCAGGTGATCAAGCCCGCGGTCAGGCACACCTTCGTCCTCGACAAGATCCTCGCCATTGCGCAACCCCACTTCGATCGCGGCTTCGTCTCCTTTCGCCGGCGCGCGCTGGCCGGCATGGAAGTGCTGGAGCATGTCGAGATGTTCTACCGGCTGGAGGGCGCCGCGCCGATCGCGGTGCGGGTCAGCCCGGCCGCGGCGCTCGGCATCGAGCAGCGCCTGCGTGGTTCGACGCTCGACTTTACCTACCAGGCCGAGCAGGACGAGAAGCGCATCGTCCGCTACGGGCTGTTCCAGATCCAGCCGGCCATTTCCGCATCCGTGCGCTTCCAGCCCGACTACTACCGGCAGGTGGTCCTCGTGACCTTGCACAACGTCGATCGCTTCGAGTCCGTGCAGCTCGAGTTCGTGCCGGACAAGTTAGACGAGCCCGCGCTGGAGGACCTCGTCAAGTTCATCATGGGCGAGCCCAACGGGTTCCTGCGGCGCGGGCCGGTGGCCCCAAACCGGGGGGGGCGGGGGGAAGCGCCCGAGCCCGCAGCGTTGGCGGCCCGGCGCGTCCGCGTGGAGCGCTGCCGCGGCCGCCGCGCC
>JANNYI010000172.1:0-4043 GCA_031410015.1 Betaproteobacteria bacterium
GCGTGACGGCAATGCCTGCTGCCTGCAGGGCGCCGATCGCTGCCGCCGCGCCGGCAGCGCTGCAGGAGTCGGCGGCGGCCACCGCGAGCCGCGTGCAATTGCGCAGGTCGAGCGCAAGATCGAACACGACGACGTCGCGACGGGCGCAGCCGGCGGCCACCATCGTGGCCGTGCGGCCGTCGCTCGGCACGAGCAGCGTGCCGTCGACATCGAGGTAGGCGTCCGCCACGGCGGTGTCCACCGGCACCTGCACGACATTGAAGCCGGAAGCCGCCAGCCGGTCGCGCAAGGCGCCGCACATCGCGCCGTTGCCGGCAGCGCGGATCGCGGTCGGACGCGCTTGCGGCGGCTCGGTTTGCGCCGCGGGCCGGACGGCGCCGGGTGCGTAGCTGAAGAATCCCTGTCCCGACTTGCGGCCGAGGGTCCCGGCCGCCACCATTTCCTGCTGCAGCACCGACGGCATGAAGCGAGGGTCGTGGAAACAGGCTTCCCAGACGCTCTTCGTCACCGCGAAGTTGACATCGAGCCCCACGAGGTCCATCAGCTCGAACGGGCCCATCCGGAAGCCGCCCGCCTCGCGCATCACCGCATCGATGGTGGCGGGATCCGCGGCGTGCTCGGTCAGGAGCCGCAACGCTTCGCCGTAGTAGGGCCGCGCACAGCGATTGACGATGAAGCCGGGCGTGGACTGCGCGTGCACCGGCAGCTTGCCCCACGCCGCTGCGGTGGCGTGCGTGATCGCGGCCACTTCCGCACTGGTGGCGAGGCCGGATACGACCTCGACCAGCGGCATCAGCGGCGCCGGGTTGAAGAAATGCATGCCGACCACGCGCCCCGGATGCTGCATCCCGGCCGCCAGCGCCGTGATCGAGAAGGACGACGTGTTGGTGGCGAGGATCGTGCCGGCATCGACGATGCCTTCGAGGTCCCGGAACAGCTGGCGCTTCACTGCGAGGTCCTCGACGATTGCCTCGACGACGAGCCTGGCGCTGACGAAATCACCCAGCGCATGGACGGGAATAACGCGCGCCGTCGCCGCTTGCGCCTCCGCGGCCGCAAGCTTGCCCTTGTCCGCCAGCATCCTGAAGGTTGCGGCAATGCTCGCCTGCGCCGCGTCGGCGGCACCCATGCGCGTATCGAAGAGATGCACGCGGTGTCCGGCCTGCGCGGCGACCTGCGCAATGCCGGCCCCCATCGCGCCGGCGCCGATGACGCCGATTTCAACGCCGTGCGGCAATGCGCTCGCCGCGGTGGTGCTCGTTTTCGCGTTCATGCCGGAGCGGGTTTCCCGGTTCAGGTGCCGGTGAATGCGGGGGGCCGCTTGGCGCCGAATGCCGCCACGCCCTCGCGATAGTCGGCCGAATACCCCAACTCGCGCTGCAGGTCGCGCTCGAGGTCGAGCTGCGCATGCAGCGTCGCGGCTTCCGCTGCATGCAGCGCGCGCTTGGTCGCGGCCAGCCCGCGGGTGGGCGCCTGCGCGAGATGCGCCAGCAGCACCTCGACGGCGGGCATCAACTCGCTGTCGTCGACGCATTGCCAGATGAGGCCCCACTCCGCCGCGGTGGCCGCCGGCAGCTTGTCGCCGAGCATCGCGAGGCCCATCGCGCGCGCCGCGCCGACGAGACGCGGCAGGAAATAGGTGCCCCCCGAATCGGGAATCAGCCCGATCTTGCAGAACGCCTGGATGAAGTTGGCCGACCTGGCAGCAATGACAATGTCGCAGGCCAGTGCGATGTTGGCCCCCGCCCCCGCCGCCACGCCGTTGACGGCGCACACCACCGGCAGCGGCAATTCGCGCAGCGCGAGCACCAGCGGCCGGTAGTTCGTCTCGATGGACGCACCGAGGTCCACCGGCGTCCCGCCCGGGGCCACCGCACGGTCGGCCAAGTCCTGCCCGGCGCAGAATCCGCGCCCGGCCCCGGTGAGCAGCAACACCCGCAGGGACTTGTCGGCCTTGACCTGCGCCAACGCCTCGCGCAATTCAACGTGCATCGCCGTGTTGAAGCTGTTGAGGCGGTCCGGGCGGTTGAGCGTGATCCGCGCGATGCCGTCGGCGCGCTCGAACAGGATGCTGGAGGTGGTCATGTCGGCGCGCTGGCGAGGTGGAAACGGTGCTGGACCACGCGGAACCGGTTGGCCACGTAGGCCGAGTCGGTCAGCGCGGCATTGGCCGCCGGATTGGCGCCGGTGCCATGATAGTCCGAGAATGCGGCCGACTGATTGACGAACACCGCGCCGGTGAGATTGATCGACAGCGCCACGCCGACGTCCTCGGCCACCTCCACCGCCTGCGCGATCACATCGTCCCGCGTCGAGTAGACCGACAGCGTCAGCGCGCCGTGCCCATGCACCGCGTCGCGCGCGACGGCAAGGCTCTGCGCAGTCGAGTCGGTTGCGATCACGAAGGCGATTGGTCCGAACCATTCGTTGAGGTATGTGGCGCGATCGGCGATGTCGAGCTTGACCAGCAGCGGCGTCCGCACGGGCGCCTGCGGGAAGGCCGGATGCGCGATGGCCTGCGTGTCGAGCAGCACCGTGCCCAGCCCGCGCGCGGCTTCCAGCCGGCGCAGCACGCCTTCGTTCTGGATGGCGCCCAGGATCTCGACGGCGCGCGCGGGGTCGCCGACGAGCTTCTGCACGGCCTCCGCAATCGCCGCGGCCACGGCGTCGAAGCTCATCGGCCCGTCGGCCGTGTCGATGCCGCCGCGCGGCACGTACAGGTTCTGTGGCGCCGTGCACATCTGGCCGCTGTAGAGCGCCAGCGAGAACGCGATGTTGCGCGCGACGGCCTTGATGTCGGCGACGCTGTCGATGATCACCTGGTTCACGCCCGCCTTCTCGGTGTAGACCTGCGCCTGCCGCGCGTGTTCCTCCAGCCAGCGCCCGTTGGCGGTGCTGCCGGTGAAATCGATGATGCGCACCTCGGGCCGCAGCGCCAGACGCTGCGCCGTGTCGTCGCCGGCCGCATGCGCGAACAGCGTGACGACATTGGGATCGAAGCCGGCTTCGAGCAGCACCTGTCGCGCGATCTTCACCGTCATGGCCAGCGGCAGGATCGCCGCCGGATGCGGCTTCACCACCACGGCGTTGCCGGTGGCGAGGCTGGCGAAGAGGCCGGGATAGCCGTTCCATGTCGGGAACGTGCAGCAGCCGATGACCAGCGCGACGCCGCGCGGCACGACCCGGAACTGCTTTTCCATGCGGATGGGTTCGTTCTTGCCCTGCGGCTTTTCCCACACCGCCGACGCCGGCACGCGGGAGAGCTCCTGCCAGGCGTAGGCCACGGCCTCCAGCCCGCGGTCCTGCGCGTGCGGGCCGCCCGCCTGGAACGCCATCATGAACGCCTGCCCGGTCGTGTGCATCACCGCATTGGCGATCGCGAAGCTGGCCTTGTTGATGCGGGCCAGCGTTTCGAGCGCCACCCCGGCCCACGCTTCCGGCCCGGCGCGGCGCCACTGCTCCTGCGCCGCTTCGACGGCGGCAAGAAGGCCGTCCATTTCCGGCCCGGGATAAGTCACGCCCAGCGGCAAACCATACGGCGACTTCTCGCCCGCCACATCGCCTACCGTGGCGGGCTGCTGCAGCGGAAACGGCTTGCCGAGGAGCGCGTCGAATTCCGCGCGGCCGGCTTCCGCCGCGCCCTCGCCGTAGGCCTTGGGACTGGCCGACTCGGGGTAGGCGCTCCAGTAGGTGCGCTCGTTGATGGCCTGCACGGCGCGCTCGAGCGTGGCCCGGTGGCGTTCAAAAAACGGATGCGACACGTCATTTCTCCTTCAACGCGCCGCAGCGGGGCGGCAGGCGGGGCATGGTTGCCCCGGATGCATAGTTTACGCGGTACCGGTGTCGTCGAAATTGACCGTCACGCGGTCGGTGACCGGGTAGCTCTGGCACGACAGGATGAAGCCGCGCGCCACTTCATAGTCCTCGAGCGCGAAGTTGACGTCCATGTCGACCTCGCCAGCGGTGAGCTTGGCGCGGCAGGTCGAACAGACGCCGCTCTTGCACGAATACGGGAGCTCGATGCCGGCCTTGAGACCTGCCTC
>JANNYI010000173.1:0-4208 GCA_031410015.1 Betaproteobacteria bacterium
GCGGCGGGTATTCAGCGTAGCAGCGTTGAGCGGCGGGTCGCGCGGGGCGGGCGCATTGGAGCCGGGTGGGCGGGCGCGTGTGGCAAAAGACAGTGGTCGGATTCATCGACTCGACGGTCTTTTGCCGGCTCGCGCCCGACCACACGCTTTGCGGCGACTAAGCCCGCCCCGCGCGACCCGCCGCTCAACGCTGCTACGCTGAATACCCGCCGCAACGATGCGAGGCTGAAGCCTCGCCTACAGGACGTGCGACCCAGCGAGGCCGAAGCCTCACCGTGCATGGGTCATTCGCCGGGCCGGTAAGATGCGTCCTTTCCCTTCAGGACGCATCCCGTGAGCAAGGTCAGGACCCGCTTCGCCCCCAGCCCCACGGGGTACATGCACCTCGGCAACATCCGCACGGGCCTTTTTGCGTGGGCGTTCGCGCGGCACCGCGGCGGTACGTTCATCCTCCGCATCGAGGACACCGATCTCGAGCGTTCGACGCCAGCGGCGGTGCAGGCGATCCTCGACGCGATGGCCTGGCTCGAGCTCGACTACGACGAGGGTCCGTTCTACCAGATGCAGCGGATGGACCGGTATCGCGCGGTGCTGGCCGATCTGGTCGCACGCGGGCTGGCCTATCGGGACTACATGACCATGCCGGAGCTCGACGCGCTTCGCGCCGAGCAGACGGCGCGCGGCGACAAGCCGCGGTACGACGGGCGCTGGCGTCCGGAACGGGCAGCGGGGCTGACCGTGCCGCCGGACGTGAAGCCGGTCATCCGCTTCCGCAATCCGGACACCGGCACCGTCGCGTGGGACGACGGCGTGAAGGGCCGCATCGAGATCGCCAACAGCGAGCTCGATGACCTCGTCATTGCGCGCAGCGACGGCACGCCCACCTACAACTTCTGCGTGGTGGTCGACGACTGGGACATGGGCATCACCGACGTGATCCGCGGCGACGACCATGTCAACAACACGCCGCGCCAGATCAACATCTTCCACGCGCTCGGCGTTCCGCCGCCGCGCTATGCGCACGTGCCCACCGTGCTGGGCGAGGACGGCGCCAAGCTCTCGAAGCGCCACGGCGCCGTCGGGGTGATGGACTACGAGGCTGCCGGCTACCTGCCGGAGGCCATGGTCAACTTCCTGGCGCGAATCGGCTGGGCGCACGGCGACGATGAACTGTTCTCGCGCGCGCAGCTCGTCGAGTGGTTCGAACTTGCGGGCATCAGTCCGGCGCCGTCGCGCTTCAATGCGGGCAAATTGAACTGGGTCAACCAGGAGCACATGAAGCGCCTGCCGGAGGCCGAACTGGGCGAGCGTCTGGCTCCCTACCTGGTGCGCGCCGGGCTTGACCCGAAGGCCGGGCCCGATGCCGGCGCGGTGGCGGTACTGCTGCGCGACCGCTGCGAAACGCTCGTCGCGATGGCGGATGCCGCGTGGTATTTCTACAGCACGCCCGTCGTCGCGCCGGACAAGGTGGCCGACATGGTGACGGCGGCCAATCGTGGCGCGCTGGTCGAGCTGCATGAGGAGTTTGCCGCCATCGCCTGGACGCGCGAAGCGCTGGTGGCCGGGATGAAAGCTGCCGCGCAGCGCCATGGCCTGAAGCCGCCGCAGATCATGATGCCGATGCGCCTCCTGGTGGCGGGCACGCCGACCACGCCGGCCATCGACGCCGTCCTGGCGCTGCTGGGCCGGGATACGGCCCGCCGGCGGATGGTCACCGCGCTGGGCATCGGGTAAAATAACAATTTCCCGGGGCGAGTTTAATCATGACCAAGTTCGTCTTCGTGACCGGTGGTGTGGTGTCCTCGCTCGGGAAGGGCATCGCCGCAGCCTCCCTTGCCGCCATCCTCGCCACCCGCGGCGTCCGCGTCACCAATCTCAAGCTCGATCCCTACATCAACGTCGACCCCGGCACGATGTCGCCGTTCCAGCACGGCGAAGTGTTCGTCACCGACGACGGCGCCGAGACGGACCTCGATCTCGGCCACTACGAGCGCTTCACCGACGTCCGGATGGGGAAGCGCAACAACTTCACCACGGGCCAGATCTACGAATCGGTGATCCGCAAGGAGCGCCGCGGCGACTATCTCGGCGGCACCGTGCAGGTGATCCCCCACATCACCGACGAGATCAAGAACTGGATCCTGGCCGGCGCAGGCGACGCCGAGGTGGCGCTGGTCGAGGTCGGCGGCACGGTGGGCGACATCGAATCGCTGCCGTTTCTCGAAGCGATCCGCCAGCTCGGCATCCAGCTCGGCCGCGACAACGTCTGCTATATCCACCTGACGCTGGTGCCCTACATCCCGTCGGCCGGCGAAATGAAGACGAAGCCGACACAGCATTCCGTGAAGGAACTGCGCGAAATCGGCATCCAGCCCGATGTGGTGCTGTGCCGCGCCGATCGTCCCGTCTCGGACGGCGACCGGCGCAAGATCGCGCTCTTCACCAACGTGCCGGCGGAAGCGGTGATCCCGGCGCTCGATGCCGATTCCATCTACAAGATTCCGGGCATGCTGCACGCCGAAGGGCTGGACGTGATCGTCTGCAAGAAGCTCCAGCTCGACGTGCCGCCGGCGGACCTGTCGGTCTGGAGCAAGCTTGTCGATTCGCTCGAGCATCCCCAGCACGAGGTGCATATCGCGATGGTCGGCAAGTATGTCGACCTCACCGAGTCGTACAAATCGCTGTCCGAAGCCTTGACCCATGCCGGCATGCATACCCGGTCGAAGGTCGTGATCCACTATGTCGATTCCGAAGTGCTGGAGGCCGAAGGCGTGGACTCGCTGCATGGCATGGACGCCATCCTGGTGCCCGGCGGCTTCGGCAAGCGCGGCGTCGAAGGCAAGCTTGCCGCTGTTCGATTTGCCCGCGAGAACCGTGTGCCCTATCTCGGCATCTGTCTCGGCATGCAGCTGGCCGTGATCGAAACCGCCCGTAACAAGGCGGGGCTGGCGCACGCCAACAGCACCGAGTTCGACGCCGCCACGCCGTATCCGGTCGTGGCGCTGATCACCGAGTGGCAAAACCGCGACGGCTCGATCGAAACGCGCACCGAGAATTCGGACATGGGCGGCACGATGCGGCTGGGTGCGCAGCCATGCGAAGTGGTGCCGGGTTCGCTGGCGCACAAGATCTACGGCAGCACCACGGTGGCCGAGCGGCATCGCCATCGCTATGAGGTCAACAATCATTACCTCGCGCGGATCGAGGCCGCCGGCCTCGCCGTCGGCGCGCGCGCCAAGAGCGATACTGCGGGCGATCTGGTGGAAATGGTCGAGTTGCCCGGGCATCCATGGTTCTTCGGTTGCCAGTTCCACCCGGAATTCACGTCCAATCCGCGGCGCGGCCATCCGCTTTTCATCAGCTTCGTCAACGCGGCGCTCGATCACCGCCAGCGCGACCAGAGCGATGTCACGGACGCCGTGGCCAAGCTCGTCGCATCGGTCTAGCGGGTTGCCATGAAGCTCTGCGGCTACGACGTTGGCCTTGATCGGCGGTTCTTCCTGATCGCGGGTCCCTGCGTCGTCGAGTCGCGGCAGCTGCAGGTGGATGTCGCCGGTGAATTGAAGGCGATCTGCGCCGACCTGGGCATTCCGTTCATCTTCAAGTCGTCCTACGACAAGGCCAACCGCAGCTCGCACGCATCGTTTCGCGGCCCGGGGATGGCCGAGGGCCTGCGCATCCTCGATGAGGTCCGGCGGCAGTGCGCGGTACCCGTGCTGACCGATGTGCATACGGTGGCGGAGATCGACGAAGTGGCCAGCGTCGTCGACGTGCTGCAGACGCCCGCATTCCTGTGCCGGCAGACCGACTTCATCCAGGCGGTGGCCGCCGCGGGCAAGCCGGTCAACATCAAGAAGGGCCAGTTCCTGGCGCCCGAGGACATGCTGCAGGTCGTCGCCAAGGCGCGGGCGGCCAGCGGCACCGACAACATCATGGTCTGCGAGCGCGGTGCGTCGTTCGGGTATCACAACCTCGTCTCCGACATGCGCTCGCTGGCGATCATGCGCGAGACCGAATGTCCGGTGGTGTTCGATGCCACGCATTCGGTGCAGTTGCCCGGCGGGCAGGGGACTTCAAGCGGCGGCCAGCGCGAATTCGTGCCGGTGCTGGCGCGTGCCGCGGTGGCGACTGGTATCGCGGGCGTATTCATGGAAACGCACCCGAATCCGGAGAAGGCGCTTTCCGACGGTCCGAATGCATGGCCCTTG
>JANNYI010000174.1:0-7709 GCA_031410015.1 Betaproteobacteria bacterium
TGCTGGCCGGCGACGTGCAGGTCGTGGGGCAGGACGACCGGGACCGGTTGCGGTTCGGGCTGACCGGCGAAGGCGGCCTCAACGACGGCGCGGCGTTCCCGTTCGTGATGCTGGGCTTGGGACTGATGGGCCTGCACGACATCGGCGATCTCGGCTGGCGGTGGTGGGTGATCGACCTGCTCTGGGCCGTCGTGGGTGGACTGCTGATCGGCGGCGCATTCGGCACGGCGCTGGGGCGCTGGCTGCTGGCGCGCAATGGCGACGACGCGGACGCCAGCGGGTCCGATTCGTTTCTCGGACTGGGACTGGTGGCGCTATCCTACGGCGCCGCCGTGGCCTTGCAGACGTACGGTTTCCTTGCCGTGTTCAGTGCGTCGGTCGCGTTGCAATGGGCGGTTTCGGCAAAGCGCAGCCGCCCCGGCGGCGCGCCGGGCCCGGTGCCCGTGGCCGGCGCTGATGCGCCCGCCAGTTCTCCCGCCTTGATGCCCGCGGTGCCCCTGCAACGATTCAACGAGCATCTTGCCAGCCTGTTCGAATTCGCGGTCGTGGTCCTCATCGGCGCCATGTTCGCCGTCGTTAGAATTCCGCTCGAGGCAGTGGCAGTCATCGTCGCGCTGTTCTTTTTCATCCGACCGGCTTCCGTCATACTGGCGCTTCGCCGCGATGGCCTGGCCCCCGGACAGACCGTACTGGTGTCGTGGTTCGGCATCCGGGGCGTCGGCTCGCTCTACTACGCCATGTACGCGATCAACAACGGGGTGGACGATCAAGTTGCGCAACGACTGCTCGGCATCACCATCGCCGTGATCGTGGCGTCGATCATGCTGCACGGCATCTCGGTCACGCCGCTGATGGCGCTGTATGAGCGGCGAAAGGCACGCGTCACCGCATCCTCATGATCGGGGAGTGCCTGGCTGGCAATCCGCGGCGCGACCGCGCCGCGGATGCAAGCAGTGGCTGGAACATCCGCCGCACGGCTGTCAGGTCTAGCGGCGTGACGCCAGGGTGCCGACGCGCTGCCACGAGTCCCGCGTTGCATGCCTTGCGTCTTCCCAGGACAGGCGGGACGAACCGCGCGCGCTCTCCCAGTCGTCCATCAACTCCGTCTCGATTTCGTCGAAGTTGCGCCCGTCGAACTTGCCGTACGAATCCACGCCATAACGATAGGCCGGACCGTAGTCGTCGAACGTGGCGCCCGAGGCAACGTAGGGGCGACTGACGTAGTTGTCGTGCCAGTAGGCCTCCTCGGCCGTCGGGTCGATCATCTCGGCCACACCCTTGCCGGCCAGACCACCCACCACCGCGCCCACCGCGGCGCCGATCACCGTGCCGACAGGGCCGGCCACGGTGCCAATCGCAGCACCTGCGGCAATGCCACCGGCCGCCGCGCCCAATCCGGTGCCGACGGGATGCGCTCCGGGTGCGCCCGAAATAGGGTCAAGGTTGGCGTGCTCGTTTTCCTTGCGAATTTGATTCTGAGTGACGTTGGTCATCATGATCTCCTGGATACGAATTTTTCGGATGAATCGGGACCCGTGGAAAGGTGTCGCGGATCACGGCGTCGATGTCGTCGACATGGACGATGCGATCATCCCGTGCCGCGAATGCCGCGGAAATCGGAGGTGGCCCCGCGATGGTGTAGGACCTGCCCGACACGCGCACAAGTGCCGGTGCGCAAATGCAGGCGGGGCAGGCAACGTTCGCCTGCCCCACCTGTTGTCGCCTGCAACGCGTTGCTGCCGCCCGCAACGATCAGCGCACGGCGCTGCGACGGAACATGTTGACGATCGCGAGCAGCACCACGGCGCCGACGATCAACCAGATGACGAAATTCATGTTGTAGCTCCTGTCAAGTCATTGGAAAGTTGGTTGCAACAATGCAAGGAGGATTCAACGCATCGCGATCGGCTGGGAGCTCTCGCCGATCTGCATCGACCCATGCTCACCAAGATCGGTGAGCGTGGTGCCGGTCAAGGCCGCCTTGGCCAACTTGAAAAACTGCACCATCTCGCCTTCATGCACATTCCAGTATTCCGCCTGCGACGCGACGACCTCGATCACCACGAGATCATCATCGTCCACTCCGCCGGGAAACCACGCGTTGGCCAAAGGTGTCCACAATTCGCTGATCAGCGCACGATTTTTCGAGATCCGCGC
The DNA here is from genome assembly GCA_031410015.1 of Betaproteobacteria bacterium. Taxonomy (GTDB): domain Bacteria; phylum Pseudomonadota; class Gammaproteobacteria; order Burkholderiales; family Casimicrobiaceae; genus VBCG01. The sequence continues at coordinate 2,158 of JANNYI010000174.1, forward strand.
CTTGCCCACGATCGAGACATAGAAGTCGTCATCGAGATTCGCCACCCCGATGTTGACCTGCGGCCGGTGCCCAAGGCCGCGGACCAACGGCGAGGCAAGCGATCCGAAGAACAGCACGGTGCCTGGTTCGTCGATGCGCTGGATGGACATGGGTCGGCTTTCCAGCGACCCATCACTGGCAGTAGTCGTCATGAGGACAAAGCGCGTGGACTGTACTTTGGTCCAGAGGTCGGACGGTTCGATGATTTGCGGTGTGGACATGAGGACTTTCGTTGGGTTGTTGGGACAGGCAGCAGGCGTTTCCGCGTGAGCGAATAATCCCGGGTTCAAGCGCCTGCGTTTGCTGGCGGAACTCCCATTCGCGTGTCAGCCAAAATCCAACAATGGACAGGAATGGCGCGGATGCGCACCCACACCGCGGGCGGCTCGACCTCTCGTTCGAATTGCCGGCGGTTTCCGGTCATTCTTACCACCGGAATTTCCATTAAGTGCGTGGATCGCTGCGCTGCATCCGCAAGTGTAGGAAACGACTTACACACTTTTGAATGGTTGGGTGACGGGCGCGTGTCCGGACGGCAGTTACGCTACGTCGTCGTTTTCAATGAGCGCAGAGCATTGCGCGACGCGCTCGGAAACCCAGCGCAATCGGAGCGATTGCGTCTTCACCCCAAGGAGCACTCATGTTCGGACTCACCAGCAACAGCGACACCCATGCATTGGAACTGCTCAAGCGCGACCATGCCGACGTCGACCTGATGTTCAAGCAGTATGAAGATGCGGTCGAGGCTGGCAACAACGCCACGAAGGCCGCAGTGGCTGCGGGCATCTGCGACGCACTGACCGTACACGCGATGGTCGAGGAAGAAATCTTCTACCCTTCGGTGCGGCGCGGCCACGGCGAAACCCGGGACCTGATCGACGAGGCCGCGGTGGAGCATCAATCATTGAAGGACATCATCGGGCGCCTGCAATCCACCACGCTCGCCGATCCGCTCTACGACGCCGGCGTCAAGGTGCTGAGTGAATACGTGAAACATCACGTCAAGGAAGAGGAGAACGAGCTCTTTCCGATGGTGGCCAAGATGGACATCGACCTGGAAAGGCTCGGCGCGCGGATGCACGCGCGAAAGGTGGAACTCGAGGACAGCCTCGACGCGGCGCGCACGCGCATCGTCAAGCGCCGACACGCGGCCTGATCGGGGCTCCTGAAAGTCCGTGGTGGTTCCATCCTTGCGATCGGGACCGCCACGACCTGCCAGTCAATCCCGGCACTTCAATGGCATGAGAGAAACCTGCTGTTTCACGCCTGAGATCCATCGCTGGTTGGGTACCGCCCCTGCGGATCAGCCCAATACAATCGTGCGCACCGCCACTGCGCTCCTGCCGATCAGCTTTCGCTTGTCGGCCACCGCCAGCTTCTTGATCGCCGCTTCCATCCGGCCGGCCTCCGACTGGCTCGCGCACGCGAACTTTGCCAGTAGCCGCCGCGGCGGATTGGCGCGGGTGTAGCGCGCCCCGGTGCCGGCCACGTGTTGTGCGTAGCGCGCCGCCACACTCCGCGCGATGCCGGTATAGATCGCGCCGTTGTCGCACAGCAACATATAGACGTACCAGCGCATGGCCGCCCGTTCCCGGGCCGCCAGCGCGCGTGGAGATGGCGTTGACATGGGACGAATACTACGGTTGTACACCTGGTTCAGGTGCAGCCCGGAGCGGCAATCGCATGCTATGGTGAACCAGCAGTCCGGCGAGGCGCGCAGCGTTCAAGCGTGCCCATGCCTTGCTGCCTTCGAGGAGAACATCGTGACGACACTCCGAATCGCAATCCTGGCGCTTGCGGCCGTGCTCAACTTTGGCGTCGCCCCGCTTGCACAAGCGCAGAACTGGCCGACCAAGCCGATCAAGCTCATCTCCGTCTTCCCGGCCGGCGGCTCCGTCGACCAGGTGGCACGCGTGATCGCGCAGCAACTCACCGAGCAGACAGGACAGCCGGTGATCGTGGAGAACAAGGGCGGCGCATCGGGCTCGATCGGCACCGCGGCTCTGGCCAAGGCCGACCCGGACGGCTATACGCTCGGCGTGGTCTTCGACACGCATGCCGTGAATCCATCGCTGATCCCCGGCCTGCCCTTCGACACGCTGCGCGACCTGACGCCGCTGATGCTCGTGGGCACCGGCGCCATGGCGCTGGTCACGCCGGCTGCCCAGTCGTATCAATCATTCCGTGACGTACTGGCTGCGGCCAAGGCGAAGCCCGGAAGCATTTCCTTCGGCACCATTGGCGCCGGCAGCCTCGGCCACCTCGTCATGGCCCAGCTCGGCAACCAGCTGGGCGTGGAATTCATCCACATTCCCTATCGCGGTGGCGGGCCGCTGATGAACGATGCGATCGGCAACCAGGTGCCGCTGGCCATCGGGTCGGTATTCCTGGTGGCCCCGCATATTGCGTCGGGACGCGTGCGCGCCATTGCCGTGACCTCCGCCAAGCCCGATCCCAAGCTGCCTGGCGTGCTGCCACTTGCCAACCAGGGCGTACCCGGATTCGAGGCCTACACGTGGTGGGGCGTCTTCGGTCCGGCCAACATGCCACCCGCGCTGGCCAAGCGCGTCTACGAGGAACTGGCGAAGGCCGTCAAGTCGCAAGCCGTCACTGAAAAATTGTCCGCCCAGGGTATGGAAGTACGCGGCGCGCCACCCGACCAGCTCGATGCACTGGTGCGCAAGGAGATCCCGCGCTGGGCCAAGGTGATCAAGGACAACAGCATCAAGTCGGGCGACTGAGCCACCCGCAACCTGCATGCTGGAACGGACCAGCTTGTTGGGGGTCCGGCGGCCTACGCGGCCATCGCCGGATAGTCGGTATAGCCCTTGGCCCCCGCCGTATAGAACGTGCTCATCTCGGGTGCATTCAATGCGACTCCCGCTTTCCAGCGCGCGATGAGATCCGGATTGGCGAGGTACGCGCGGCCAAAGGCAACGAGGTCGCATTTGCCCGCGACCAGGTCGGCTTCCGCGCTTGCGGCGTCATAGCCACCCGAGAGAATGAGCGTTCGCGTGAACACCTTGCGAAACGTTGCCTTCATGGATGCAGGCACGATGGGCGCACCCATCGACGAGTGATCCACCAGGTGGATGTACGCCAGGCCGGCCGCATCGAGCTGGTGCGCCAAATAGGTGTAGTCCGAGTCCATTTCCGCATAGGCAGGCATATCGTTGAAGGCGCCAAACGGCGAGAGCCGGATGCCCACCTTCTCCTTGCCGATGGCGGCGATCACCGCCGCGGCCACTTCCAGCACAAAACGCGCACGATTCTCGATGGCGCCGCCATAGCGGTCCGTACGCACGTTGGAGTTGGGGCGGATGAACTGCTCGAGCAGATAGCCGTTGGCCGCATGCAACTCGACGCCGTCGAATCCCGCCGCGATGGCATTCCGGGCAGCGAGCGCAAACTCCTCGATCGCGTTGTTGATGTCCGCCTCGGTCATCGCAATCGGAGTCGGATGCGGCTGCATGCCCTTGGCGTCGGTATACATCTCGCCCGCGGCGACTACCGCGGACGGGCCCAGCACGCGCGCGCCAGGGGGAAGATTGAGCGGATGCGCAATGCGGCCACAGTGCATCAGCTGCATGAATATCTTGGCACCCAACGGATGCACCGCTGCGGTGACCAGTGTCCAGCCAGCCGTCTGCTCGGCCGAGTAACTTCCCGGTATGCGCGCGTAGCCCAGTCCATCGGGTGACGGCGAAGTACCCTCGGTAATGATCAGCCCGGCGGATGCACGCTGCGCGTAGTACTGCGCCATCAGCTGGTTCGGCACGTTGCCGATCGCCCGACTGCGGGTGAGCGGCGACATGACCAAGTGGTTTTGCAGCGCGATGGGGCCGAGCGAGGTCGGTGAATACAGCATGAACATGGCCGGGACTTTCGAGACGATGAAGGAGCGGTGGCCGATCGATGCATGCCGGCCTAGATCATTGCAATGACGACCACAAATCCCAGCGCGGCGCCCGCCAAAACGCCGAGGACGGCAGCCAGCGCGATGACCACCGCAACCTTCACGAGGAACGATCCGGCCCCGGAAATTGAATGCGCCAACGAAGGAGCGTTGTAACCAATACGTTCCGATAACGGAAATTTCGGATAGAGAATCAATGGAGGAGACGCGCGAGGATGCATGAAGCATGATCGTGGGCCTGCGACACCGCGCGATCAATTCCCCATCGGCTGAAAGACACGTAGGACACCGCTTGCAGCCCCTCGCGATTCCCGAGACGCCGCGTCAGGACCCCGTAACCACCTCCAGATACGCGCGCCGCAGCGCCGGAAATGAAAAGGGGCCAGCTCTCGCTGACCCCTTGAATTGACTGGCGCGCCCGGCAGGATTCGAACCCACGACCCCCTGGTTCGTAGATCGAGTCCTGGTGGAAATGCCGTTGAATTTATTCAACTTTATGGGGCGCCCGTTGCAGGAACCCTGCAGTACTGTGCAGCACCGTGCGGGACTGATGCCCGCACGGTGCCCACAGCCTGAAAGAAGTCGTTGCGCAATTGCAAGTCGTATTCTGCGTCCGCTAACGACCTATAGCAGACCTAAGCCTGGCCGTTGCCCGTACCCTGCATGATTTCGATGAGTTCTCGATCTTCCAATTTGAAGTAATCAAGGAACCGTTTCAAATGGTTCACGTTTACGACAAACACCGTGCTCTCCTTTGCCTTGGCAACGACCGTCGGCTCAACGAGTGCCCCCGTCCCTCGTAGCGGCGTAGGCGTAGCGCCAACCTGCTTGTGGAACCTAACAAATTCCGCATTCTCAAACGTGGCTGACTTCAAGGTGCCCGTCGAGAGATCCAGTGCCGAAGTGTCGTAAGCGCAGACCTTAAGGGTCGCAGTGGTCACAACTACAGGAAAGTAGACGCGCATGGGGCTGCGCGTGACACTTTCAAAGTGGAACTGCACGTCCTCTGCGGCAAGCGCCTCAGTTGACTCCACCGCGATGGAAGATAGCCGTTCGAGCATCGTTCCCTTCTTCGAGTCTTCTCCAATCACGAGGCAGATGTCCGACTCAGGCGAACTCAGAACTGCGTGCATATCGTGCCACCCCACGACTTGGCGCTGAGGTCTGTTTCGAGATGCCAATCCTCGCGCTCGCATAGTCGGATCTGCGGCCGCCCTCTTAACAAAAAGCCATTCCGTTTCTTGGACACGCTTGCACTCAAGCACTAGCTCGCACACCCCGTGAAGCTGGGTAAGAACCAGATCGATGAAGCCACTATTGCCGGAGGTAGGGTGTTGCCAGCTATATTCGCGATATCTCACCTCCCAGTTGAAGTGCCCTTGCCGGGACCTGATTAACTGCTCGACACCCAGTTGAAGCGGAAAGCCTGATCGATTCACCTCAGCCAGAAGGTCCTCGTCCGTGCGCACGGTTTACCCCCAAATGTGCAAGCAGGTGAGAGTACCAGCTTGCTGCCAGTTCTCGCGAACCGGGTCGGACCAATTGCGAGCGGCCGCTTCTGGCCGAAAGTGGAACTACGCGCCCGACCTCTTCCAA
>JANNYI010000175.1:0-2334 GCA_031410015.1 Betaproteobacteria bacterium
CGGCAACGCGACGATCCTGCGCGGTGGTTCGGAGGCCATCCGCAGCAATCGCGCCATCGCGGCCTGCGTGCACCAGGGCCTGCGCGAGGCAGGACTGCCCGAACACGCGGTGCAGGTGGTGGCCACGACCGACCGCGAGGCGGTGGGCTGCCTCATCACGGACGAGGAACACGTCGACGTGATCGTGCCGCGCGGCGGCAAGAGTCTGATCGAACGCATCAGCCGCGACGCCAGGGTGCCGGTGATCAAGCATCTGGACGGCGTGTGTCACGTCTTCATCGATGCCTCGGCCGACGCCGCCATGGCCATCAGCATTGCCGACAACGCCAAGACGCAGCGCTATTCGCCCTGCAACACGATGGAAACACTGCTGGTGCACGCGGATATCGCCGCGCGGGTGCTGCCGCCGCTGGCGGCGATCTACGTCGACAAGGGTGTCGAGCTGCGCGGCTGCGCGCGTTCGCGCGCACTGGTCCCCGCGATGAAGGCCGCCACCGAGGATGACTGGTACGCCGAATACCTGGCGCCCATCCTGGCGATTCGCATCGTCGATTCGCTCGACGACGCGATGACGCACATCGCGCAGTACGGCTCGCAGCACACGGATGCGATCGTCACCGAGAACTATGCCAACGCGCGGCGGTTCCTGCGCGAGGTCGATTCCAGCTCGGTGATGGTGAATGCATCGACCCGATTTGCCGACGGCTTCGAGTTCGGCCTCGGCGCGGAGATCGGCATCTCCACGAACAAGCTGCACGCCCGCGGCCCGGTGGGCCTCGAGGGCCTCACCAGCCGCAAATGGGTGGTGCTGGGGTCGGGGCAGATCCGCAGCTGAGTCGGCGGCGTGTCGGCGCTTTGCGGATGACGAATGTCACGGCGTCTGGTCGTCGTGTCCAGCAGTGGATTCGATGAAGTTCCGTAACCCTTTCGATATCCCGCCTATCCGTCCCGCGCCATTGCCGGGCGCGGTTGACCCTACCGGCGAACTGGACGCGGACAAGCCCGATGCGTTGCTCGATTCCGAACGCCCGCCGCCCACTCCCGAAGGCGAACCGCTGCGCATCCAGTTCACGGGGCGCACCGGCGAGTACGCGCGCCTCTGGTTCATCAACCTGCTCCTCACCGTGTGCACACTCGGCATCTATTCGGCGTGGGCCAAAGTGGCTACCCGCGAGTACTTCGCGTCACGAACTCTGGTCGGCGGCATACCGTTTGCGTACCACGGCAAGCCACTTCCCATCCTGAAGGGAAGGCTGATTGCCGTTGCAATCGTAGCCGTCGGTTGGGCTCTGTCGAATGTCGTCCCGGCCCTGCAACCGTTCCTCGTGGCGCTGGCCATCATGGCGGCGCCTTGGTTCCTGCTGCAGACCTTTGCGTTCGATGCACGCAACTACAGCCATCGCGGCCTGCGCTTCGGCTTCGCGGCGCCCTATCGGGCTGCAGTCGTAGCGATCCTGCCGCTGCTTGCGTGGCCACTGACGGAGCTCGCGTTCCGCGCCGTCGACCTCAAATCGGCCAGTTCGGCGTCATACATGGCCGAAGCGCTCGTGCCGCTGCTGATCTTTGCGTTACTGTGGCCACGCACCATCGCGGCGGTCACCCGGCTTCGATTTGAAGGAACGCGTTACGGCACCGTCCGGTTCACGCTTGATGCCACGGTCTCGGATTTCTATCTGCTCTACTTTCGCGGGCTGGGCCCGGTCTTCGGCGTGCTGCTGTTCGTCTCCGGGGTGCTGACGGTGCTGACGAGCCGCCTGGCCGACCCGGATGTTGTGGCCCTGGCGCAGGTGGCGGTCTATGCCGCTACAACGGCCCTCGCGCTCGGCTATGCGCGCGGCCGACGCTTCAACCTCGGCCTGCATCGGCTCACGGGCGATGGGCGCATCCGCTTCCGCAGTACGTTGAATCCCGGTGCGCTCGGCAACCTGTACCTGCGCAACGCGCTGTGGATCATCGCGACGGCGGGACTTGCGGCACCCTGGCGGCGAATCCTTGTGGCCCGGATGCGGGCGCAGCACGTAACGGTCTACGTAGCCGGCGGCTTCGGCGACATCCGGGAGGATGGCGGACATGCACCTGGCGCATTCGGCGAATCGCTGGCCGAAGCCCTGAACCTGGACCTGTCGCTATGACCTCCCCCGGGATCGACAACCGCTTCCTCGCCTCGTACTTCGACGGTGCGAGCGCGCAGCTGCACGTGGTGCAACTCGAGGCCGGGCCTGACACGATCGTGATGTTCTGGAGCGATGGCACGTCGACTCCCCTGCTTCGTGCCGACCTGGCGTGGATCGGGCAACCTGATGCGCGCCGGCCGATGCTCCGGATCGCCACCGG
>JANNYI010000176.1:0-3206 GCA_031410015.1 Betaproteobacteria bacterium
CGGCACCGTTGCATGGATTTGCCGACGTCACCGACTACTGGACGCGCGGCTCCAGCAAGCCCTGGCTCCGCAGCGTGCAGGTGCCGACACTGGTGCTCAATGCGCGCAACGATCCGTTCGTGCCCGGCGCATCGCTTCCATCGCCGGCCGAGGTTTCGCCCTGGGTGCGCCTCGAGCAGCCGGCCACGGGCGGGCATGCAGGGTTCCTCGACGGCCGCTTTCCCGGATCGGCCGCATGGCTTCCGCGCCACCTCGTCCGATTCCTCGCAACGGCCCGTCTGGACAATCGTGAGAAACTACCGGCGGTCGCAACGACGCCTGTTTGATTTCGCGCCACCCTCTTTCCTATCGGTACACCAGCATGCACGAACTTCCCCGCGCCATTTTCAAGGCCTACGACATCCGCGGCATCGTCGGTGACACGCTGACCCCCGCCATCGTCCGGATCATCGGCCAGGGCTTGGCCACGCTGGCGCGTGAGCGCGGCCGCGACACGTTTGCCATCGGACGCGACGGTCGCCTGTCAGGCCCCGCGCTTGCCGCGGCGCTGGCCGACGGCCTGCGTGCCGGCGGCGCCAACGTCATCGACCTCGGCATGGTCGCTACGCCGATGACCTACTTTGCCGCCGACGTGCTGGGCACCGGCTGCAGCGTGATGGTCACCGGCAGCCACAATCCGCCCGACTACAACGGCCTCAAGATGGTGGTGGCCGGCACCACGCTGTCGGGGGACGACATCCAGGACCTGCGGGAGCGCTGCGAAGAAGGCCGGCTGGCCACGGGCAGCGGCACGTACGCGACGCACGACATCGCAACCGCCTACCTCGACCGCATCGTGGGCGACGTGAAGGTCGCGCGGCCCATGCGCATCGCCGTGGATTGCGGCAACGGCGTGGCCGGCGCCTTCGCGCCGACACTCTTCACGCGAATGGGCTGCACGGTCGTGCCGATGTACTGCGACGTCGACGGCCACTTTCCCAATCATCATCCCGACCCGTCGAAGCCGGAAAACCTGGCCGACCTGATCGCGCGTCTGCGCGAGGGCGACTGCGAGATCGGCCTTGCCTTCGACGGCGACGGCGACCGGCTGGGCGTGGTCACGCGTGCAGGCCACGTCATCTATCCCGACCGGCAACTGATGCTGTTTGCGGCCGACCTGCTGACGCGCGTGCCCGGCGCCACGGTCATCTACGACGTCAAGTCCACGCGCAACCTGAAGCCGTGGATCGCCCGCCATGGCGGCGTGCCGCTGCTGTGGAAGACCGGGCACTCGCTGATCAAGGTCAAGATGAAGGAGACCGGCGCGGCGCTGGCCGGCGAGATGAGCGGGCACACGTTCTTCGGCGAGCGCTGGTACGGCTTCGACGACGGTATGTACGCCGGCGCGCGTCTGCTCGAAATCCTGTCGCGGCACGCCGACCCGTCCGCGGTGCTCGATGCCCTGCCGGATGCCGTCTCGACGCCGGAACTCAACGTGGCGTGCGCCGAAGGCGAGGCGCACACGCTGATCGCGTCCATCGGCGAGCGCGAAACGTTTCCCGGCGCCGTCGATATCGTCCGGATCGACGGTCTGCGCGTGGAGTATGCCGACGGCTTCGGGCTGATGCGCGCGTCCAACACCACGCCGGTGATCGTGCTGCGTTTCGAGGCGGACGACACGGCGGCGCTGGCCCGCATCCAGGATCAATTCCGGCAGGTGCTGGCGCGGGCGAAGCCCGGCGCGGCGCTGCCGTTCTGAGGGCGCCCCGTCACCCACCATGCTGACCATCGCCGACATCGAAGCCGCGCGCACGCGCATTGCTGGCGGGATCTACGAATCGCCGTGTGTGGAGTCCGTGCCGCTGTCGCAGCTCACGGGCGCGCACATCTACTGCAAGCTCGACTACCTGCAGCGCACCGGCAGCTTCAAGGAGCGCGGCGCGCGCAACGCCTTGCTCCAGTTGCCCGAGGAAGCGCGCCGGCGCGGCGTGATTGCCGCTTCGGCGGGCAACCATGCGCAGGGCATCGCCTACCACGCAAGCCTGCTCGGCATTCCCGCCACCGTGGTGATGCCGAAGTTCGCGGCGCTGATCAAGGTCACCAATTGTCGGCATCTGGGCGCCACCGTGATCCTGCACGGGGCCGACATCGGCGAGGCGCGCAGCCTGGCCGAGGAGATCGCGCGGCGCGAGCAGCTGACCTTCATCCATCCGTTCGACAATTTCAACGTGATGGCGGGCCAGGGCACGATGGCGCTGGAGATCCTCGAGCAGACGCCGGACCTCGACGCTGTGGTGGTGCCGGTGGGTGGCGGCGGCCTCATCGGCGGGATCGGCACCGTGATGCGCGCCCGCAAGCCGGCGGTACGCGTGATCGGCGTGGAACCGGAACACGCCGCCTGTCTCTATGCTGCGCTGGCCGCCGGCAAGCCGGTGACGGTCGGGCTGTCGCCCACGCTGGCGGATGGACTCGCGGTACCGCAGATCGGCACGGAACCGTTCAAGGTCCTGCCCCAGGTCGTCGATCAGCTGGTGACGGTCAACGAAGCCAACATCGCACTCGCCATCCTGCGGCTCATCGAACTGGAGAAGAGCGTCGTCGAAGGCGCCGGCGCAGCGCCGCTCGCCGCCTTCCTCGCGGGCAAGCTCGACGACCTGAAGGGCCGCACGGTCGTGCTCGTGCTGTGTGGCGGCAACATCGACATCACGATGCTCGACCGCGTGATCGAGGTCGGGCTGGTCGCCGACGGTCGGCGTTCGCGCTTCACCGTCTCGATCAGCGATCGGCCGGGCGGTCTGGCCCGCCTTGCCGAGGTGATCGCCGCCGCCGGCGCATCGATCCAGGAAATCGTCCACGACCGCGCGTTCTCCGGGCCTGACCTCTCGGCTGTGCGGGTGGTCTGCGTGGTCGAGACCACCGGGCATCCGCATGTGCAGGAATTGCATGCGGCACTCGCCGCAGCAGGGATCACGGTCGTCGGATAGGCACCGCGAGGCTTCGGCCTCGCTTCCTCAGGATATCCGTAGGCGAGGCTTCAGCCTCGCGTCGCTGCTGCGCGGCAATTGGTATTCAGCGTAGCCGCGGCGAGCGGCGGGCCGCGCGGGGCGGGCTTAGTCGCCGCAAAGCGTGTGGTCGGGCGCGAGCCGGCAAAAGGCCGGCGAGTCGATGAAGCCGATCACTGCTTTTTGCCACTCGCGCCCGCCCACGCGGCTCCAATGCGCCCGCCC
>JANNYI010000177.1:0-2170 GCA_031410015.1 Betaproteobacteria bacterium
CTCTTCTACCGTCAGCGAGGATTTCGCCAGGAAATCGGGAAACACGTCTAACTGCCCGTCGTCGATCAGGGCTTAGAGCGCGGCCATGCGCTATGAACCTTTTACGCGGGTGAGCAGGTGCTTTTCGAGGCCGTGCGGCCAGAAGTAGGTGGACGGGCGGTAGTCCAGATTGATATCTACAGCTTGGGACGCACTCATGTTAACGATCTCCTCAGGGTGCGCTCCATCGCGTCGCCGAGCGTGACCTGCTGCAGGGCTTCGAGATCGGTCCATTCGCCGCACGAGACGTAAAGCGGGCGCGAAAGGATCTGGTCGCGGTATGTCTCGATCGATTCGAGGAGCGCTGCGCGGTACTGCGGGTCCACCGGCAGGCTGAGTACCTGGTCGCGGAGCAGCGCGAGGCGAGGGTGTTCTTGCATGTGACCTCCAAAGTCGTGTGTGGATCGGCTCGATGGCCGACCCCGGACTGGAGGTCTGCCAACGCTTTAGCTGCACTTGTTACGCGCCCGCAAGTTGCTGACTTAAATCGGCGCGACACCAACAAAAAACCCGCTCGGCGAGGCCAAAGCGGGTTTCTGTGTTTCCGCTTTAGCAATTTCGGGGTTGCCCCCGCGCCCGCAAGCTGACATCAAATCGGCGTGAAAGGACTATAGGCCCTTATTTCGGATGCGGCAACACAATTACTTTTCGGGGTGGCTCATCGTGTGAGCCACCACCACACGCACACTAGACGGTTGGAATCACGCCAAGCCAGGGGAGGAGTCCATGAAATGCAAACCCGGAGACCTCGCGGTTGTCGTGAACGCACAGTGCCGTTGCAACATTGGGTTCATCGTTGAGGTGATTGCGCCCCACGACGGCAGCGGCGACATCGTCTTCAAAGGCCAGGGGCATGTGTGGCTGGTGAAGTGCCATCGACCGATGACGTGGTACGTGCGTGGCAAGCGCTACCGTCGCAAGACGGGTCCGGTGCCGGACAGGCGTCTGCAGCCGATCAGAGGGCTGAAACCGGGGCAGCATGTGGATGAAGCGCTCGAATTGGAAATAGGCGTTTAGCCGGGTAACCATGCCCCTACAGCGCTGCACTCCCTCACGGCCATGATCGGCGGAGGACATGGTCACCTCCGGCGCGCAGGTGGATATCCGAAAGTACGCCGCAGTCTAGCGGCCCGGTGCGGCAAAGAGTTGTTGTTAAGAAACACAACAGTGATGGCGTATGAGCCGCTCCCACGCTTTGTTTTATAAACATGAAGTTCAACTTTTACGCCCCATCCCTTCCACCCCGTACTTCCTGAACAACCCCGTCACCACCCCGAAAATCTCCAGCCCGTCCCCCGGGCGGATCACCGCGTAGGCCTTGTTCGCGGGCCGCAGCACGAAGCGGCTCTTTTCCCGGGCCAGGATTTTCAGCGTGTACTCGTTGTCGACGATCGCGACGACGATGTCGCCAACGGAAGCGCCGCCGCGCTTCTCCACCACGACGGTATCGCCATCCAGAATGCCGGCATCGGCCATGGAATCGCCCTTGACCCGGATGAGCACGCTTTTGGCAGGGCGGGGAACCAGGTGCGCGTCGATCATCAGTGCATCGGGCACGGCGTCCGCGGCCGGGGACGGAAGGCCGGCGCGGACGTTCTCGGCCACGCCGCGCGCAAAGAACCGGCGCCCGGGTTTCAGCCGCCGGTCGGGTGCGCTCTCGAGCAGTTCCTCTGCCTTCAGGCGCTGCACCATCCCGGCCACCGAGGCCTTGGAGCGCAGTCCCACCAGCGCGCCGATGCCCGCGTAGGAGGGCAGCACGCGGTGGTCTGCGTAGTAGGACTGGATTTCGATCGAGGCTGTTTCCGCGATGCTCGCCGCAGACCTTGATCTGCCTGTGCCGGAACCGTACCTGGTGATGCTCGAGCCCGGATTCATCGACGCATTGCCCGACCCACAGGTTGCCGAGATGGCCAGACGCAGCAGCCCGATAGCTTTCGGCTCAAAGCATCTTCCGCCGGGGTACACGAGTTGGCCGGAGTGAAAGACGATCCCCAGGGAGGCGGTCGCAACTGCGGCGGAAATATTCGCGTTCGACGCGCTCATCGCCAATCCGGACCGGCGGCGCGAAAACCCGAACTGTCTTTTCAACGGTGCCGCGCTGGCAATCTTCGATCACGAACTTGCGCTCCTT
>JANNYI010000178.1:0-5608 GCA_031410015.1 Betaproteobacteria bacterium
CATTTCTGGCACTGGATCGAGTTGCTGGCGACACTCGATGCGATCGGCTACCGGGGATGGCTTGGCGGAGACGTGATGCCCAAGGCGTTCTCGCCCGAGGCAGGTTACGCCACCAATTCCAGGATGATCGACGCCATGTGGCTATTGGTCGAACGCTACGGCATCGAGCGCTTGCGTGCCGCCATCGGCGTGCCCGGTGGTGCTCCCGCGATCTTCGATAACTGGATGACACTTCTCACTTCGGCAGGAACGCCGATACTCGAAATGGAGGCCATGCGATGAAAGCCATGGCGCGATTGATGGTGCTGCTGGTGCTGAGTGCGCTGCCCATGACCGCAGCAATGGGACAACCCTTTCCGTCGAAGCCGATCCGTCTCGTCGTCGGCTTTCCGCCTGGCGGCGGATCCGACACCATGGCCCGTGCGCTGTCGCAGAAATTGTCTGAATATTTCGGGACGCAGGTGGTGGTGGATAACAAGCCGGGTGCGAATGGCAATATCGCTGCGGAGCTGGTGGCGAAGGCGCCGGGCGATGGCTACACGCTGTTGCTCCTGTCGGTGTCACACGCGATCAGTGTCTCCCTGTACGCCAAGTTGAGCTACGACCTGCAGAAGGACTTAGTCCCGGTCGCGCCAATCGGCGCCGTCCCGAATACCCTGGTAGTGCACCCGTCGGTGCCGGCCGGCAACGTGGCGGAGTTCATCTCCCTCGATAGCAAGGAGCCGGGCAAGTATGCCTATGCGTCCTCAGGGAGCGGAAGTCCGGAGCACCTTGCAGGCGAGTTGTTCAAGACGATGGCCGGTGTTGAAATGGTCCACACGCCTTACAAGGGCAGCGGACAGTCCGTGGTGGACCTGATGGCGGGTCATGTCCTTGTAGGATTCAACACGATGCCGTCCATCATCCAGCAAGCCAAGAGCGGCAAGCTCAAGCTGCTCGCCGTCACCACCGCGCGCCGCAGCCCCTCGCAGCCAGAGGTGCCCACACTGGCGGAGTCCGGCATGGCGGGCTTTGACCTTAGTACCTGGTACGGCGTCATGGCGCCGGCAGGCACGCCGCAGGAAATCATCAACCGCCTCAATGCCGAGATCCAGAAGGCGCTCGCCTCGACTGAGGTACGCGACCGACTCGCTGTCGTGGGGGCCGACCCCATGCAGGGCTCCCCGGCCGAATTTGGTGCCTTCATCAAGAGCGAGGTCGGAAAACTCGGCGCGGTCGTCAAGCAGACGGGCGCACGCGCAGAGTAGGGTCTGGGTGCGGCGCAGGCAGGGCTTACACGGCTCAGGACGTAGGGCCTTGATCGATAAAGAAAAACCGGCTATACTCTTTGGCTCTCTTGCCTCACCCGCCGCAGACGGGGAGGCCGCCGGCAGCGCACTTTGCACGAAACTGAGCTTGAAGCGCCGCCACCCACCGACCGAAAGGAGTGTTCTGCATATGCGTCATTACGAAATCGTATTCATCGTGCACCCGGACCAAAGCGAGCAAGTGCCCGCGATGGTCGAGCGGTACCGCACGATGGTGACGGGCCACAAGGGCCTGATTCACCGCCTGGAAGATTGGGGCCGCCGGCAACTGGCCTATCCGATCCAGAAAGTGCACAAGGCGCACTACGTCCTGATGAACATCGAGTGCAACCAGGAAACCCTGGGCGAGCTCGAGCACGCGTTCAAGTTCAACGATGCAGTGTTGCGCCACCTGATCGTCGCCACCGGGGAAGCCAAAATCGCCCCGTCGCCGATGATGAAGGAAGAGAAGGCGAAGTCGCTCACCAACCGGGATACCCCGCGCGATGGCGATGCTCCGCGTGCGGCTGAAGCGCCTGTTGCTTCCGCTGCCCCCGCTGCGCCTGCTCCCGCACCTGCCGCCTGAACACGTAGCCGACGAGACGAACTGCAGCCGACGTGTCCGGTTCCAACCGGCTGACGCTAACTGCCACTCTCACGCAACGCGGCGACCTTCGCTACACCCCGGCCGGCATTCCGGCCCTCGACTGCACCTTGCAACACCAGTCGATGCAGGCCGAAGCCGGTGGTGAACGACGAGTCGAATGCGAAGTGTTTGCCGTGGCGTTTGGCGACGTAGCCAAGAGGTTGGCCGGAACACCGGTCGGTGGCGAACTACGCTGCGAAGGGTTTCTCGCGCGCCGCTACCGTACCGGAATCACTGTCGCGCTGCACATCACGCACATCGATTGATCAAAAGGAAACACCATGCCCCGCCCAGTTGGAAGAGGTAAAGGTAAAGGCAAGAAGGATTTGAAGAAACGCGACCGCGGCAATGCGCTGTTCAAGCGCCGCAAATTCTGCCGCTTCACCGCGGAGAAGGTCACGGAGATCGACTACAAGGACATCGACGTCCTCAAGGACTTCGTTCAGGAAAACGGCAAGATCATGCCGGCGCGCGTCACGGGCACCAAGGCCAAGTGGCAGCGTCAGCTTGGTACCGCCATCAAGCGTGCGCAGTTCCTGGCGCTGCTGCCGTTCACCGACCGTCACTAAGGAGCGATCATGCAAATCATCCTCCTCGAAAAAGTCGGCAACATCGGCAATCTGGGTGACGTGGTCAAGGTCAAGAACGGCTTTGCCCGCAACTTCCTGATCCCCCAGGGCAAGGCCAAGCGTGCCACGCCCGAAAACCTGAAGCTGATCGAAGGCAAGCGCGCCGAGTTCGAAGCCGCCGCCACCGCCAAGCTGGTTGCGGCGCAAGCCGTGGCCGACAAGCTCGAAGGCATGGTCGTCAAGATCACGCAGAAGTCCGGCGTGGACGGCCGCCTGTTCGGCTCGGTCACCAACTTCGACGTCGTCGACGCGCTGAAGCTGCTGGGCGTCGAAGTCGAGAAGTCGATGATCCGGATGCCGGACGGCCCGCTGAAGCAGGTTGGCGAGTTCCCGCTCGTCGTGGCGCCGCATCACGACGTTGTGGCCAACATCATGGTCACCGTCATTGGCGACACCGCGCAGGGCTGAGCACCACGATAGCAGTTGCAAGCAGAGAGGGCGCCTTCGCGGGTGCCCTCTTTTTTTTTGCAGGTCGTTGGCGTAGTGTCATCGGCTGGCGCGACTCAATCGGGAAGGGGCGGCCATGAATTTCACCTGGTACATGGCGTTGGCGTTAGCAACCGCAACCGCTACCGCGGCTGCGGCGCCCACCGATCGTGGTGAGGCGTGGCGCCTGTTGAATGCCGCCGAATTCGCGCCCCTTGACGCCGGATTCAATGACGCGCAGCGCCGTTACGAGGCCGACTACAAGAGCGTCCCGGACGCCGAGCGCACGCTCGCGCGCGCCTTCCGCGTGTTTTTCTTTGCCGATGAAAGTACAGGCATCCATTACGACGCGTGGGTGAAGGCCCACCCAAAATCGTATGCGGCGTCGCTGGCGCGCGGCGAGTACCTGACCGCGTTGGCATGGAAGCGTCGCGGTACCGGCTTTGCCCACAGCATCAGTCCCGAGCAATGGGGCGCCACCTACAATGTGGCCATGGCGGCCCAGGCCGAACTGACGCGCTCGCTGACACTGACCGCCCGGCCGGTGCTCACCTACGAATTCCTGATCGAGCTTTCCATGATGATGGGGGGCAGCGACACCGCCGACCTCTTTGCCCAGGCCCGCACACTCGATCCACAGGCGTATTACGCCGCCCGCGCCTACATGAACGCACTGCGGCCCCAATGGACCGGATCCATCGAGGCCATGCGCGCCTTCGCCGCCGCGTTCCGCAAGCAGAATCCGCCGGCGTGGAAGGCCAATTGCATCGACGCCCAGATCGCGGACCTCGAGTCGTCAGTGGAAATCAATCGCGAGCACGCCGATCGGCTTGCCGCAATGACGCGCGCCATCGAACTGTGTCCGCAAGCCTCCCGCTTTGACGCGCGCGGATACCTGTACTGGGAACGCAAGCAGTTCGATCTTGCGGAGAAGGATTACCGTAATGCGCTGCAGCAAGACTCGGGCGATCAATGGGCGCGCGCATCGCTTGGCATGTTACTGGTGCAAACTGCCAACGCCGAGGAAGGTGTGGCTCTTTGCCGGGAGGCAGCCGATCGGCTGGAACGGTCGGCGTTCCAGTGCATGGCCTACGCCCACAAGATGGGCCGCGGCGTGCCCAAGGACGCAAGCGAAGTTGTGCGCTGGCTCGAGCGATCCGCCGGGGCCGGGCAATCGGCGGGCATGAGCGACCTCGCTGGCTACTATTGGCGTGGCGAAGGCGTGCCGCAGAACAAGGGTCGTGCGGTCGAATTGTGGCGCAAGGCCGCGGCGCAGGGATACCAGCCGGCGAAGGCCAAGTTGCAGGAACTTGGCGTCGGCCTGCAATGACGGCAGCGCGCCGATCGGAGCTTGCGTGCGAGGCTTCGCGCGGCGGCCCGAGGCGGTAGAATCATGATTCACTGCCGAGTCCCCGCCGATGCCCGACGATCCCCAGCTAGAAGCACTGAAACTCCCGCCGCATTCGCTCGAAGCCGAGCAATCGATCCTGGGGGGCCTGTTGCTCGACAACGAAGCCGCCGATCGCATCGGCGACATCGTGTCGGAAAACGACTTCTACAGCGAGGCGCATCGCCTCATCTACCGTCAGGTCGTGCAGCTCTCCAGCGACGGCAAGCCGGTCGACGTGATCACGCTGTCCGAAGCGCTGTTGTCGCTGGAGAAGCTCGACTACGTCGGCGGCCTGGCGTACTTGGGCGCCCTGGTGCAGAACGTTCCCACCGCCGCCAATATCCGGCACTACGCGCAGATCGTGCGCGAGCGCTCGATCCTGCGGCAGCTCGCGGCTACGGCCGGGGATATTGCGGACTCTGCGTTCAATCCCATGGGGCGAAGTGCCAAGACCGTTCTGGATGAGGCTGAGGCGAAGGTCTTGCACATTGCGGAGCAGGGCTCGCGCGGGGCGCAGAATTTTCAGGCGCTGTCGACGTTGCTGCCGGCGGTGGTCGATCGGATCGAGGCGCTGTTCAATCGCGATGATCCGTCGGATGTGACGGGGGTGGCGACGGGGTTTACGGATCTGGATCGGATGACGTCGGGGTTGCAACCCGGCGATCTCGTGATTGTTGCCGGAAGGCCGAGCATGGGAAAAACTTCGCTCGCCGTAAATATTGGCGAGCACGTGGCGCTGAATCTCAAGTTGCCGGTCGCGGTGTTCTCCATGGAAATGGGCGCGTCGCAACTGGCGCTTCGCTTGATCGGATCGGTGGGCAAGCTCGATCAGCTCGCGTTGCGCACCGGGCGGTTGAAAGGCGATGACTGGGAACGATTGTCTGCGGCGTTGGGGCGGTTGAATGAGGCGCCGATCCTGATTGATGAAACCCCCGCGCTGAATGCCATTGAAGTGCGCTCACGGGCGCGTCGCCTGCACAAGCAGTACGGTCAGCTGGGATTGGTGATCGTCGACTACATCCAGTTGATGCAGGCGAATTCGTCGGGCGAGAATCGCGCCACCGAAATTTCCGAGATTTCTCGCGCAATGAAATCACTGGCCAAGGAATTGAAGGTGCCGGTGATGGCGCTGTCACAGTTGAATCGCTCGCTGGAACAGCGGCCAAACAAGCGGCCGGTGATGTCGGATCTTCGCGAATCGGGAGCGATCGAGCAGGATGCAGATGTGATC
>JANNYI010000179.1:0-4923 GCA_031410015.1 Betaproteobacteria bacterium
CCTCGGCCGCCATCCGCTGGCGCTCCTGCGCTCGCAACTCGCCGCGCGCCGCATGCTGACGGCCGCCGATATCCTGCGCACGCCGCACGGCCGCATCGCGCGCGCGGCCGGCATCGTCGTGGGCCGCCAGCGCCCCGACACGGCCAGCGGCGTCGTATTCGTGACGCTCGAGGACGAAACGGGCTCCACCAACGTGATCGTCTGGCGCGATCTCTCCGACCGCCAGCGCCGGGAGCTGCTGGGTTCGCGGCTGATGGGCGTGTACGGCCGCGTCGAGCGCGAGGGTGACGTCGTGCATCTGATCGCCGGGCGCCTGGTCGATCTCTCGCCCTTGCTGGGCACGCTGCCCACGCATTCGCGCGACTTTCACTAGCGACAGCCCCAACCCGCATCGGGCCGTTCGACCAGCCTGTGCGCCGCCGCTGTCAAGGTAAGATTGGGCCCCTGCCAACGACCGAAGCAGGACGGCGCAAGTTCGCCGCTGTTGATTTGCCCCCTCCCGGAGACCCGCGTTGGCCAAGCCCGAGTTCGACATCGTTGTAATCGGCGGCGGCGCCGGCGGCCTGGTCGTGGCGGCAGGCGGCGCCGCGCTGGGCGCCAGGGTGGCCGTGGTCGAGAAGCACAAGCTGGGTGGCGATTGCCTCTGGTACGGCTGCGTGCCGTCGAAGTCGCTGCTCAAGTCCGCCCGCATTGCGCACCAGATGCGCAACGCAGATCGCTGGGCGCTGCCTTCGACAAACCCGGATGTGGACCTCGCCCGCGTGATGGAGCGCGTGCGGGCCGTGATCGCGGGTATCGAACCCAACGACAGTCCGGAGCGTTTCCGCGGGCTCGGCGTGGACGTCATCTTCGGCGCGGGCGCGTTCGTCGCGCCGGACGCCTTCGTCGTGAACGGCCGCACGCTGACCGCGCGCACCTTCGTGATTGCAACGGGTTCGCGCCCCGGCATCCCGCCGATCCCCGGTCTCGAGGCCACGCCCTACCTCACCAACGAAACGCTGTTCGACGTGCGCGAGCCGATGCCCTCGCTGCTGGTCGTAGGCAGCGGCCCGATCGGCTGCGAACTGGCGCAGGCGCTGGGCCGGCTTGGCACCGCGGTCACGGTAGTCGACATCGCACCACGCATCCTGCCCCGCGAGGATGCCGACGTCGCCGCCGTCGTCGCGCGCCAGTTGCACGAAGAGGGGATCACGTTCCATTTCGAATCGACCGTGAAAGCTGTGCAGGGAAGCTCGGGTGCGATCACCACCACCATCGGGCACAAGGACGGCACCGAGCAAACGGTCGCCTCCACGCACCTCCTGCTGGCCGCGGGCCGCCGGGCCAACATCGAGGGCCTGGGGCTCGACGCCGCCGGTGTGAACGTCGACCATGGCCGCATCGTCGTCGATGCGCACCTGCGCACCACCAATCCCAACGTATATGTCGTGGGCGACGTGGCCGGCGGCTACCAGTTCACGCACGTGGCCGAGCACCACGCCGGCATCGTGTTGCGCCACGCCATCTTCCGGCTGTGGTGGGCCAGGCCTTCGCCGCACATTCCCTGGTGCACCTACACGGACCCGGAACTGGCACGCATCGGCCTTTCCGAAACCGAGGCGAAGGAGCGCAACATCGCGCACCGCGTGTATTGCTTTCCCTTCGACGACATCGACCGCGCGCGCGCCGAGAGCGAGACGGAAGGGTTCGCCAAGATCGTCACCGACCCCAAGGGCAAGCTGCTCGGGGCCACCATCGTCGGTGCCCATGCCGGCGAACTGATCGCCGAATACGGATTGGCCATCTCCCGCGGCATGCGCGCAAAGGATATCTCCGCGGTCATCCACACCTATCCCACCTTTGCGATGATCAATCGCCGGGTGGCCGACCAGCGGATGAAGGAAGGCCTGACGCCTAACACCAAGGCGTGGCTCAAGCGCATCTTCGGCCTGCGGGGACGCTGACGTGCCCGCGCCCGACCCCGTGCCACCGACTGCGGGCAACCGCAACGTCAAGTTCCTGCTGCTGGCCGTGTTCGTCGGCGGCATCGTCGCCTTCTTCGCGCTGGGCGGCCAGCATTACCTCTCGCTTGAAACCATCAAGGCCAACCGCGACGCGCTGCTGCAGTTCACGCACGAGCACTTCGCGGCCGCGCTGGTTTGCGGATTTCTGATCTACGTCGGCGCGGTGGCTTTGAGCCTGCCCGGCGCGCTCATCCTGTCGCTTACCGCTGGCTTCGTGTTCGGTCGCTGGGTGGGCACCGCGCTGGCCGTCGTGGCCGCCACGACGGGCGCCACGATCGTATTCCTCGCGGCGCGCTACATCGTTGCCGATGCCGCCCGTCGGCGCCTCGGCGACTTGGGCCAGAAGATCAACGCGGGCTTCACGGCCGGCGCCTTCAACTACATGCTGTTCCTGCGGCTGGTTCCGGTCTTCCCGTTCTTCCTGGTCAATCTCGCGCCGGCCTTCACTTCGATTCCGCTGCGCACCTACTTCGTGGCGACGCTGCTCGGCATCATTCCCGGGACGTTCGTATTCGTGAATCTGGGCGAGACGCTCGGCCGCATCGATTCGCTGCAGGGATTGGTCTCGATCGAAACGCTGGGGGCCTTCGCATTGCTCGGCATGCTCGCGCTGGTGCCCATCATCATCAGGAAATTCAAGCGTTGAAGCTCATCAATCTCAGTATCGTCCTGTTGCTTGCCGCCGGCAGCGCCACGGCGCAAACCGTGGAGCACGCGCCGTTCGACGCGCTGCTGCGCGCCAACGTGAGCAACGGCATCGTCAATTACCCGGGGTTCCAGAACAATCCTGCATTCAAGGGCTATATCGAAGCGCTGGCCAAGCCCGGGCAACCCGACGACCGCGCAGCCCAGCTCGTCTACTACATCAACGCCTACAACGCACTGGCCATCGAGGGCATCCTGCAGGGCCTGTCGCCGTCCACACTGTTCGGCCGCGCCCGCTATTTCAAGTTCAAGGAGTGGCCGCTCAACGGCAAGAACATCACGCTCTACGACCTCGAGCACAAGATCATCCGGCCGCTGGGCGAGCCGCGCATTCATTTCGCGATCGTCTGCGCGTCGTAGTCCTGCCCGTTGCTGCGCGCCGAGGCCTACGCGGTCGACCGTCTGGACAGCCAGCTGGACGACCAGGCGCGACAATTCATCAACGATCCCTTTCGCAATCGCTTCGACGTGAACTCGAAGACGGCGCACCTGTCGGAGATCTTCAACTGGTTCGACGAGGACTTCAGGGGCGCCGGATCCACCCAGCGCTTCATCGCACGCTACGCCGCCGACCCGGCTGTCGCCAAGAGCCTCGCCGGCGACCAGTTCAAGGTGGAATGGGTCGACTACGACTGGATTCTCAACGGCATTCCGCCCGCGCGCTGACGCTTTCACCATCATGAACCTGGCACCCTCCGCCGAAACCACCGCCACCGCGAAGCCGGCATTGCCCACGCTCAAGTGCACGCTGTCGACGGTCGAGTTGCCCGCAACGCGGCGCGCAGCGATGGGGCTCTTCCTGCGCCATCTGGCGCTGGGCGAACGGGTAGCGCAGCACAGTGCCGCGCGGCAGGCACGGCTCGCACCCAGCGCGCGCGCGGCCAGGTTCTTCCGCGCGCAGGCCCGCCATGAAGCGCTGCATGCCCAAGTCTTCGACTTCGCGGCGTCGAGCCTCGGCGCCGCTGCGCTGACCCTCGACCCGTGCCCTTATCACGCCTACGATGCGCAGCTCGCCGTGGCGGCGCAGCGGGGCGACTATGCCGGCACGGTGGTCGGCACGCAACTCGTCCTCGAGGCATTGGGCGAGATCCTGCTCGACCGCCTCGATGCCGGATTGGAGCGCCATGGCACGGGACTGCATCGGCTGCGCCGCCTGTTGCGCGCGCAGGAGGCCGCCCATCACGCCTTCGGTGTGGCGGAGATCGCCGCGCTGGCCGCGGCAACGCCGGCCGGCATGACGGCGCTGCGAGTGCGCATTCCGCCCTACCGGTTGCTGGCACAGGCGATGATCGGGGCCGCGACGCCCGTATTGCATGTCTTTGGGCTGTCGTCCGAGGACATCGGGCACGAGCTCGATGGGCACCTCGCCGCAGGATGCATCGCGTGAGGGTCTCGGTGATCCTGCCGTTCCTGGACGAAGAGGCCGCACTGCCCGCCACGCTGGCCTGCCTCGCCGAAGCCCGTGCCATGAAACACGACGTCGAGGTGATCGCCGTGGACAGCGGAAGCCGGGATGCGAGTGCTGCGGTGCTGGGCCGCCACCGTGACGTCCGAGTGCTGCAGGCACCACGCGGTCGCGCGGCGCAGATGAATGCCGGCGCAGCCGCCGCCTCCGGTGACGTCCTCCTGTTCCTGCACGCCGACACCTGGCTGCCGCCGAAAGCATTTGCCGCCATCGCCGCCGCCGCGCGTGCGCCGGCTTTTGTCTATGGCGGATTCCGGCACCACTTCTCGGGATCCGACTGGCGTCTCTCGATGATCTCGGCGCTGCACAACTTTCGCTGCCGGCATGCCCGCACCTTCTACGGCGACCAGGCCCTCTTCGTCGCCCGCGACGCGTTCGTGCGCGCCGGCGGCTTTCCTGAGGTGCCCGCCGAGGACATCGCACTGTCCCAACGATTGCGGGCGATGGGGCCACCGGTGTTCCTGGCCGAGACCGTGGTGACAAGCGCGCGCAAATTCGAGCAGATGGGCGTCTGGCGCAGCTTCGCGCGCATCGTTGCCATCCTCGTCTGCCTCCGCCTCGGTCGGGCGGTGCCTGCAAAGTTTTTTGCGAACATCCGCTGATGCCCACGGAACCCGCGGTGCCATGTCCACGGGCGATCGTCGCACGATGACCATGATCCGTCTCTCGATCATCGTCCCGGTACGCAACGAGGAGGCCGTGCTGCGCACAACGCTCGAGCGCCTGCAGCCGCTGCGGGCGGACGGCCAC
>JANNYI010000180.1:0-3138 GCA_031410015.1 Betaproteobacteria bacterium
GCGGAACAGCTCGACGTAGGCGTTGCCGATGCGCACCAGCCACTTGTGGGGCGTGGTGCGGATGACGCCAAGCAAGGAGCCCAGCAGGAAGGCAATGAGACCGGCGCAGAGCGCGGTGGCCAGCGACCAGAGCACCCCATAGAGGAGTGTCATCCCCCAGGTGCCGGTGCCGTCCGCGGCCATGTCCCAGAAGATCTTCCAGTTCCAGTTGTAGTTCACGCGCTCTCCCCAGACCCGGAACTGTTGCTATGCGATGACTATATCAAACAAACCGCGTCTAGCCGATGGCCTTTCGTGCCGATCCAGGCAGAACGGGGAGCCGAAGCTCCCCGTTCCTGTACCTTGTCGCGAACGCCTGCCAGTGCCGCAGGTACGTGACCGCGATGCGAGGTTGAAGCCTCGCCTACTTGTACATGGCGGGATCGCCGCTGTCGGTCGGGTTGGCAAACGCGCGGGCCAGCTGCGGCGACGGCGTCAGCGCGAGGTTGATGTCCTTCGGCGGGACCTTGCCCTGGAACCACTTGGCATAGATCGGCGCGATGGCGCCGCTCTTGAACAGCGTGGCCGTGGCGTTGTCGACGACCTTCTTGAACGCCGGATCGTCCTTGCGCATCATGATGCCGTAGGGTTCCACCGAGTACGCTTCCGCACCCACGACGTAGGCGTCAGGCGACTTCGAGCTGGCAACGAGGCTGGCCAGCAGGATGTCGTCCATGAAGAACGCCGACGCGCGGCCCGTTTCCACCATCAGGAACGATTCGGCGTGGTCCTTGCCGGTGAGGATGTTCATGCCGAGGCCCTTGGCCGCGTTTTCCTCGGTCAGCCACTTGATGTTAGTGGTGCCTGCGGTGGAAACGACGGTCTTGCCCTTCAAATCGGCCAGCGTCTTGATGTTGTCCGCCTTCTTGGCGACGAAGCGGTTGGCGGTCACGAAGTGCGTGTTGGTGAAGGCCACCTGCTTCTGCCGGTCGAGGCTGTTGGTGGTCGAGCCGCACTCGAGATCGATCGTGCCGTTGGCCATCAGCGGGATGCGCGTGGCGGACGTCACCGGATTGAGGACGACCTTGATGCCCGGCGTCTTCAGTTCGGTGCGCACGGCGTCGACGATCTTCATGCAGATGTCCATCGCGTAGCCGATGACGGCCTGCTTGTCGTCGTAATACGAGAACGGAATCGACGAATCGCGATGGCCGATGGTGATCGTGCCCGAGTCCTTGATCTTCTTCAGCGTGCCGGTCAGTTCCTGTGCCGCAACACCCATGGCAAAGGTGGTGGCGACGACGGCAAGCACGGCTTTGGGTAGCAACTTCATTAAAACCTCCAATGGCGCGACGAAGAGCGCGCCGGGGAAAAATCGATGTTCAGGGGGCAGGCTTCGGCGCAAGCCGCTGCCTGGTCATCAAACCGCAACTAATCATGGTATCCAACGAAGCCGGACCTTGTCCACCGGACAGTTGAGCGTTGGCGCGGGCGCCCGGCGGCCCCGCCGACCCGCCTCTATAATCGGCCCATGCTGACCACCCTCGCCCCCATCCTGACCATCGCCGCCCTGCGGTCGCTCGAAGCCGCGAACGTCGCGGCGGGACTGATGGAGCGCGCCGGTGCGGCTTGCGCGCTGCATGCGGAGCGACTCCGCGGCGACCGCAGCGGCCCCATCGTGGTCCTGGCCGGCCCCGGCAACAACGGCGGCGACGCCTTCGTTGCGGCGCGGTTGCTGCGGCAGCGTTTCGAGGACGTCGAAGTGGTCTTTGCCGGCGATGCCACGCGCCTGCCCCCGGATGCCGCGGCCGCCTGCCGCAGCTTTGTCGCTGCCGGCGGAACCACGGTGGCCGTTCCCGGCGCGCGAACCCCGGCGCTGGTGCTCGATGGCCTATTCGGCGTGGGTCTCTCACGCCCGCTGGAAGCCCCCTGGTCCGGCCTCGTCGAGTGGGCCAATGCCTGCGGCGCGCCCATCCTTGCCCTGGACCTGCCAAGCGGCCTCGACGCCGCCACCGGGCACGCCTACGAGCCCGCCGTACGGGCAAGCGCCACGCTGACGTTCATCGCGTTGAAGCCGGGAATGCTCACCGGCGATGGCCCGGACGTCTGCGGCACCATCGCCACCGACGCGCTGGGACTCGACGTCGGTGCGCAACCCCACGGTGCGTGTCTCACGTGGCCCGGCCTCGCGCAGCATCTGCCGGCCGTCCTCGCCCGGCGGACCCGCAACGTCAACAAGGGCACGTTCGGCACCCTGGGCATCCTGGGCGGAACCGAAGGCATGGGCGGCGCGCTGATCCTGGCCGGGCGGGCGGCACTGCGCACCGGCGCGGGCATGGTCTGGCTGGGCTTCCTCATGGCCAATCCGCCGAAGCTCGACACCGGCATGCCCGAACTGATGCTGCGCCATGCCGGGGTGGTGCTCGACGCCAGCCCCGATGCGCTGGTCATCGGCCCCGGGCTTGGCACCAGCGAGGCCGCGCGCTCGCTGCTGACGCGCGCGCTGGCGCTGCCGATTCCCGTGGCGCTCGATGCCGATGCGCTCAACATCCTGGCCCGCGACGTCGCGCTGCAGGCGTCGGTCGCGCAGCGCACCGCACCCACGCTCGCCACGCCGCATCCTGGCGAAGCTGCGCGCCTGCTCGGCATCCCCACCGAAGCCGTGCAGCGCGACCGGATGGCCGCGGCGCACGAATTGGCGCGCCGGCTGCAGGCCTGCATCGTGCTGAAGGGCGCCGGCAGCGTGCTCGTCCACCGCGACGCGTCGTGGGCGATCAACACCAGCGGCGGACCGGCCCTGGCCACCCCCGGCAGCGGCGACGTGCTGTGCGGGTTGCTGGGCGCCTTGCTGGCGCAGCGCATTCCGGCCAATGAAGCGCTGCCGCTGGCGGTGTGCCTGCACGGCGCCGCCGCCGACCACCTCGTCGCCAACGGCATCGGTCCGCTCGGCCTCACCGCGTCGGAACTGCCGGACGCCGCGCGCGCACTGCTCAACGCGGCAACGCGCGGCGGCTGACGCGAGGTCGTTTCGCGGCTCGCATGCCGGGCACCGTGCGGCCTCGTTCTACGCAGACCGCATGCCGGGCACGGTGCGGCCTCGTTTCTACGCAGACCGCATGCCGGGCACGGTGCGGCCTCGTTCTACGCAGACCGCATGCC